>JAQIBO010000494.1 GCA_027859055.1 Spirochaeta sp. | reverse complement strand
GCTGAGACAGATCGGTGAATACGTAAAGCAGCACCTGCCCGAGTGGACGCGGGAGACAGGCACGCCCGGCGTCGAGGCGTCAACCGCCGAGGAGCTCCGCCGGGAGATCGATATCCGTGGGCGGATCGTCCGCGTGGAAGAGGAGCTCAAAGCGAGCCGGGAGTTGATGCGGCAGGGCTTTTCCGCGGTGGACAGGCGCTTTGAGGATATGAACTCACGTGTTACCGATATGCAGAAGCACACCAACCGGTGGATGACGCTGATCTCGGTGTTTCTGGCGGTAATCGGCGCGATGCCCTGGATTATGGGGGCGTATTAGGCGCGGGCCAGGCGTCAGAGATGTCGCTGCGCCGGTAATGTCCCTGACATTCCGGGACATTATCGTTTGGCACTGGTTTTTCGGCGTTGTCGCTCCGTAACCACCCGGGTGGCAGTTTTACCTGCCCGGCCCCGAGTCACGTCGTGGTCAGGAATGGTACAAACGATGGGATCTGGCTCTCATCTTGGAAATGACAGCGTAGAGCGTCCATGATGGCGAGTTTGCGCTCGTGTCAGCGTATACCTATTCTCCGATCAACGGGAAGAGACACACGTCCGGGACGCGCTGTGAGGCGGGTGGCCTTTGCCCGTTCCGTGGAATAGGCGATAGAGAACTGACAAGTTCATTTTGACTGAAAGGCAGGGGATGTCTGCAGGATCTCTTCCCGGGAGAGTGCGAGGCGGCGAGCGGTGTCGCGCCAGGGGCGGACTGCGGCGGTCACGTCGGCGATGATCGCGTCCGCAGCGGCGGGGCTGAGTCGATAGTACGGTGCGGTGGCGCGGACGGTTGCAAAGTCGGGGCGGGTGTCGGTGTCGTCGATCGCAAGAACGTGAACGTCTTTGTCGGGGTCGGGATTGACGTCGAAGGCGGGAGCGAGTTGCCACCCACCCTTCCCCAGAATGAATCCGTGGTTTCGCAGGTGATCATCGCGGTTTCCGACGGCGATGTTGAAGGCGACGCGGCGAAAGAGTTGGTGCAGGTCGTCCTCGAGACACGAGGGATCTCCGTGATTGCTGATGAACTCCGCAAGCTCGAGGTAGCTCGCTTCGTCGCCGGAGTTTTTGTCCAGGAGGGTCAGGGCCGAGGCGTAGAAGCGGCGAGTCGGTCCGAGACGATCGAATCGACGGACGCGAAAGGTGTGGTATGGGGAGGACCCGACGCGGTCGATTGCAGCAGGTGGCACGGTGATGCCCGCCTGGCGTGCAAGGATCCAGGTCAGGTACTCCCAGGCACCGACGTTCCGGCGGTCCTGATGGGCGGGGAACTTTGCGATCCAGAGCGATCCATCGTCGTCGATTACGTTTGCCTTGGGTCGCGCACCGCCAAGAGAAGAGCCCGGCGCGACGAGTATGGAGAGCCACTGCCTCAACGCGGACAGGTCTTCGTGGTCGGTTCTGGTGAGATCGGTTGCGACGTCGGAGAGTGCGGCGAGAGCGGTGACGGGCGGCACGGTCAATGTGGCATGGGCGATGAAGCGATCGGTGCCGGGCAGTTTGAACCGGAGCGCGCCCTGCCGGGTCTGGTCCTGGACGCCGATGAGGTAATCCCAGAGACGAAGGATTCGGGGGCGCCTGCTGTCGTCCTTCGCGGCAAGCAGTTCCCGTCGGTTCATGAGGGTCTGTCCCCATCGGTCGGGGGCGGAGTCGAGAAATATGGCGAAGGTTCCCGTTTCCGGGTGGGCGTACGCAGACCCAGAGAGGAGTTGCAGCCGAGGGTCGATCTGGAACGCGGTGGGGGACGTGAGCCATGCCTGATCGTAGGCGAACCAGACGGTCCCGCGGTCATGGGACAGGGAACCGATCTTGCGGAGCGGCACGATGTCGCTGTCGACCCAGACTTCGAGTTGATCGTGCACGGTTACGACCGTTCCGGCAGGAGCGCCAGGTCCTGGAGACGACGGCCGAGGGTGTCGTCCGCGGCAATACGGTCAATCTCCTCGCTCAGTCCGTACACCGCAAGGACGCGCAGGTATACCCCGAGGGTAACCGCGGGATCGCCGCGTTCGACCTTGTAGAGGGTGGTACGTGAGATGCCGGCACGGGTTGCTACCATCTCCATGGTGAACGTGCGCCTGAGTCGAGCGAGACGGAACCGCTCACCGAGGTCTTTAAGCCGTCGCTGATCCGACGGGAACAGTTGGGGGCCTTTCCGCTGCATGTTCATTAGTATAGACGTTACAGGGTAATATTGTCTATGT
>JAQIBO010000485.1 GCA_027859055.1 Spirochaeta sp. | reverse complement strand
GGTGAGCAATCCCCGCTTTGAGCACAGGGTCAACAGGAGGCGCGTTCTCGAACCAATCCAGAAATGCCTGCATCTCCATTTCCACCCGCTCAGCGTTTGGCGCTTCGAAGTGGAGTGTTTCTTTACCGATTGGCCCGGACACAACCCGCATAAGCCCCGCCTCCCCCGTGCGCCATCCTCCCACTGTGATTCTGTGCATCCCGGTCCGCCCGGTAGGAAACAGTGCCGCATGCCAATCAAAAAGGCGATTTCTGGTGAGAGGCTGTAAGAATCGTTGGGTGGCGTCCAGCATCATTTCGACGATACCTTCCACGTCGCGACTGGCCGGCATGAGTCCTGCAACATCGATTCCCAGTCTGCGGGCGATGGAGGAGCGAACCTCGTCCGGACTGAGGTTCTCACCTTCTATAGCAGATGTCTTCACCACATCGTTTGTCAGGGTAGTAAGGCCGGCTTCACGTCGGAGGTTAAAGCCCAGCCCTTCCATGCGCCCAAGCAGACGTCCCTGGCGATGGCGTATCTCTGCCGTCCTGGAAGCGAGGGCTTCCACATCCCAGGAAAAGTTTGGCCAGTCTTGATGCTCGTGAATCCACACCTTAATCACATTAATCACCGCTCGTTTTGCGGTGATTATAGCACGTATTTACCGCGTGAGCGATTGGAGGTGGCGCCTCCTGGAAGATGCGGCGGATGGAGTCGGCGTTTTGTCGGCCGGAATACTTGGCGAAGTCACGTTCGTAACCCAGGACCAGATCGTTGAGGGTCCGTTCGACCTGCGCTGCACCATCCACCGGTGTATCTCGTGTACTGCACCAGGCGGCTACCGCCTCGGGAAGGCCACCGGTCATCTGATACTCGGTAATCAGTTCAAGGGCACGACGATGCGCCGTTTGCAGGAACGGCTCGCCCGGCGTCCATGCATCGAGAGTATCGCCGGCAAAGCAACCTCATGTGAAATGTCATAACCTTCGCATATTCCTGGCCGGCATTCAGATCTTCTGAATACAACGTGGTACAACCCGCGGATTCCGCGGCGACAACGATCTGGGCGTCCCAGTACGAGATCTGATACAGCTGCTGCACGCGTAACGCGTCGAAAAAGAGGATGGAATCCAGATCCACGACGGTCATCAGACCGAACAACTCAGCTTCCTGCCGAGCCATGGAGACGGAAAGGGGTTTGTGGATCTTACGCGTGACGGTTACCCGGAACTCCCTGAGAAACTGAACCGAAATGACCCCGTTCCCCGCGTGTAACACGTCCTTGATCAGTGTTCGTGCGGTACGTTGCTTCTTCGGTTCCGCCGTGTCGTTGGCGCAGACCAACACGTTGGTATCCAGAAAGACGTTATCGCTCATGAAGCTCATCCCGCGTACCAGCCCGTTGAAGCTTGTATCACGATCAATCGCGATCTTCCTGGCGCGTTTCAATATATCGTCGTCGATAGAAATCGTTTCGGATTACTGCTCGAAACAGGGGCGTACATCGATCGCGTACCGCAGGAACGAGGAACGCGATCACACACAGGACGAAGTCCGAATAAGGTGCGGACCCACCGGAACGCTCCCGACACCAGGCGACCCGGATGGTTCAGTCTTACAAGTGCGTCAGAACCGAACTTCCACTCCCAGTCGACCACCCACGGTCCAGCCGCGCAGCAGCTCGTCGTTTGAGAAGAGGTGGCCGCCGTTGGCGCCGATGAGGAGGTTGACGCGTTCGCCCAGGCGCCACCCGGTTTCGACTGTTGCCGCTGTCCACACTTCGTAGGTGTCGTTGCCTCCGTCCCCGACGGGAAGCGCGTCCTCGTCCAGAGGTGTGCGGTCGGTATACCACGCGGCGTCGGCGGTTACGGCGCCGGAAACGGAGAGGATGCGTGTCGGACGGGTGCTCAGGCTGAGATCCATGCGGGCTGTCGTTTTGTCCTGGCTCTGTTCAACGTCGCCATCGACCAGGCGATTGGCGTTGGACGCGACGTAGCCTCCCGCAGCGTCAATTCCCCACAGGGTGAAATACCCGAGGAGTCCTTCCGCGCCGAGTCGGTACTCTGCGGCGATGTCGCGGCGGAGCGTGTCGGACGCGGCGCCGTTTGCGGTGAGAACCGTCCATTCGGGATAGACAGTTACCGAAACTCCGGGTCCGGTGTGGTAGCCGATGCGGAGATTGGGGTCCCACGCGAGGTCCAGGCCGACGCCGTGGGAGTAACGGTCGTCGACGGCGCGATCTTCGTATCGGGACAGTCCGCTGTAACGCAGGGTGCCGCTCCACGTGTCGCTGAACGCCTGCGTCCAGGCGGCGCTCCATTCCGGCGCCAGGGTGGTGATCTGGTCTCCGAGGTCGCTGGACGCGTCAACCGCCGTGCGCAGGAGGTAGGAGTTGTCCCCGACGGACCCGCCGAAGCGCACGCCCAGGGTATGATCGTCGGTGATTGCGGATTCGTCCGTGTCGTAATGAAACCGGCCGGTGTACCAGGTGCCCCAGTACGCGCGCTCGGCAACGGTGGCGCGGTAATCGATATCCAGGTAGGGTCCGTGGCGCGCTACCGAGTCCTCGTTTCCCGCCCAGGACTGAAGGACACCGCTGGACTCGAACCCGGTCAGGATAACCGGCCCTGCCGCGGCCAACGGAAGCGCCGACGCGCATGTCAGAGCGAGGGTGATAATCGTGTTGCCCACGGTATGGTGGTGTTTCATGTAATCCTCTTCTTTGCCTCGATCTCTATCTCGCTTCCGTACACCTTCATGCACGGTTACCGCGACAGCTGCCGGGTGATCTCCCGGACCGACCGGCCCTCTCGGAGGGAGTCTGCTATGATTTCAACCGCTTCTTCCGAACCATACCGGCGCGGGTCGGTCACGCCAAGAAGGGAGGCGATTCGCGGAAAGTCGTCGCCGGGAATCGGCGCGGCGATAGCCGCCCGTACCAGGGTAAGCGCGGCGGCGGGGTCGGCGCCCCACTCCACAACAGCGACGTACAGGAGCGTCGCCGCGCGGTAGTCATCGGGACGCGGTACGCTTGCACCGACGACCGCGGTTATCTCCTCTGCGGTATATCCGCCGCGCAAGAGCGCTGCCGTTCGTTCCAGAGATGGAGTGTCTTCGGCGATCGGGGTTGCCCCGGGTACGCCGGTGAGTATCGCCCGTGCTTCCAGCAGGTTCTGGAGTTGTTCTTCCATTACGACAAGCACGCGGCGCGGGTTCACGTTCCGGGCAAGCCCCTGGAGGAGGCGCGACTGGATAGAGCCGGTGGGCAGCGTTTCATCGCCGGCGCTCTCAAAAATGGTTACGGCACGCTGCTGCTGGCCGTTCGTCCAGCCGGCACGCGCCATGGAAGTGGTGATTTCGTCGTCAAGTGGTTGCGCCGAAAGCAGATACAGTCCACCGCCGCGGACGCCGGCTCCGCCGACAAGAAAGACGCTAAATGCAAGAGTGACGACGACGATGTGCATGATCCGCCCGGCAGCGGCCGGGTGGCGTAGAAATCGCCGGCGGGGACTCCGCCGGCGGGTGACGTTCAGCGATACCGGTTGTGCCTGAGGCGTTTGAGATGTCTCTCGCGGGCAGTCCCGGTACGTTTTTTGCATTACCTGTTCGTCAGTCTCGCGCCGCCGGTCCCGGTCGGTCTCCGGTGCGTTCGGCACCGGCGGGACGTCCTGCGCCCGCCTCAGCGGGGCGGTCCTGCGGGCCGCGGTCCCCACCGCGTTCAGCGGCAGATTCACGTCCCGATTCGTTCTCGCGCATCCGGTCTCGCGCCATTTCACGCATCTCTTCTCCCGTTTCCGCGCGCAGGCGAGTCCGCAGTTCTTCGCCGATCTGTTCGCCGTCGATGACGACCCGTTCCCGGGTCATCGTCCGGATTGTATTCCGCGTGGCGCTGGTTGTTGCCCGGGCGATCTCGCGATTGTCCATCCCAAGGCGGCGCATCTCCTGTGCCTGTTCAGCAAGTTCCAGGGCAAATTCGGCCTGGGCTTCACCGGAGAATTCTTCCCCGTTGGTTCCTCGGTGCTCGTGGGCGTAGCGGAAGGCGTTCATAACCATTTCCGGATTCGCATCTTCCACGTTGTCCCAGTTCTGCGCCCGAGCGGCGGTCACAAACGCGCTGAGCTCCCGGCCGGTCCACTCGTCCCTGGCCATGATTTCAAACATCCCCCGTACAAATTCGGGCACATCTTCGCCCAATTCCACCTCTCGGTCCAGATCCTGTTCGGGGTCCTGTTCGGCGTCCTGAGCGACGGCGAACCCGCCGGCGATCATGGCGATTGCCACCACCAGTAAGATCGTTTTGTAGCTTTTCCTCATCATCATTTCTGCTCCTTTGCGCAGTCCTGGCTCAAACGTCCAGGATCGAATTGGTGCCGCCGAAACCGTCCTCCACCCGAATTAGTGCCCGCGGGTCACTGATCCACGTTGATTCGTCGACGACAAACTGATACTCATACTCCCGCCCTGCCTTCACGCGGAAGCGGAGTTCCCATGTGCCGTCACCGTCCGGATCGGTGAGGCGATGAACGCTGGTGTCCCAGTCGTTCCAGTCACCGGCTACCGATACGCTTTGCGCGTTCGGCGCCTCAAGAACAAGATGAACTTCCACGATCTCCGGGGCAGCCCCCGATTCAGCCGCAGACGAAGCTACCGGCGTTACCGTTTGCATCGTGGTACGGTTAACCATGGTGGTAACCACAGCGGTAAGCGCGATAAGCACGACCGCCGCGGCAGCCAGCGCGGGTCTCACCGGGTGCACTCTTTGTTGCTGCTGCGCCCGCCCGTCCCGGCGACGCTCTATTTCCGCGAGGATACGCGTTTCCAGATGAGCCGGCGTCTGGACCGGCATTCGCTCTGCACACTCCAGGGCGGTGATCGCCGTCAGGCGCGCCCGACATTCCGGGCACTGTTGCGCGTGGGCAGCCATTTCCACGTCCACTTCAAGGTGGCCTGCGGCGGCGCGCCCGGCGAGGTTGCGGCGAAATGTACTGCAGTCCATCGGTTTCATCGTGCGTTTCATCCGTTCTCTTCCTCTCTATACGCGCCCACCCAGGCGGAGGTTTCATCCGCAGAGATCGTTTGTGCGATTTTGTGCCGCCCCCGCCGCAGGTGGGTTTTGACCGTGTTTGGTGTCAGACCGAGAAGGTCCGCCGTTTCCCGGGTGGATAGGCCCTCGAGGTGGCGAAGCGAAAACACCTGCCGCTGAACCCGCGGCAAAGTCGCCACGGCGCGTTCTATGATCCGTCGCGTTTCCGCGGTAAGCGTCTGTTCCTCAGGACCTGAGTCTCCACCATCGGACACGATCTCTTCCGCCAACGGCAGCGTGTAATCCCGTTGCCGAAACCAGCGACGGCGCCGAAGGGACCGCAGATGGTTGAACGCGACGGTGTAAATCCATGCAAAGAGGTTCCGTTCGGGATCGATTCGGTCAAGGTTGTCAAATAGTTTGAGGAAGATGTCCTGGACCGCCTCCTCGGCGTCGGTCTCGTGCTCCAGGACGCGGTAGGCCAACGAAAAGAGGGGCGGTGTATACCGATGGACCAGTTCGGTAAACGCACGTTGATCCCTCGCCTGCGCGGCGCGCAGGAGATCCGCGTCTGAGGTAGTTCCGTTATCTGCGGGGCCGTCGCGGTGTTTCACGTTCTCTCTTCCATTGTACGCGGGAAGTACTATCGCGGTTTCACCGTCCGTGCAATATTGTGAACGGTGGGGAGC
>JAQIBO010000472.1 GCA_027859055.1 Spirochaeta sp. | reverse complement strand
GTTCCATCTCGCGTCCCGCCGCCTTGAGAAAATCGGCGAGGAGGAGCGGAATATCCTCAAGGCGATCGCGCAGCGCCGGCATATGCACCGGAACGACGTTCAGGCGGAAAAAGAGATCTTCCCGAAACCGCTGGTTGCGGATCTCCTCCTGAATATCCTTGTTGGTGGCTGCGACAACGCGAACATCCACGTGGAGCGACTGCTCACCACCGACACGTTCAAACCGCATCTCCTGGATCACCCGCAGTACTTTGGCCTGTGCGCTGAGGGACATGTCGGCTACCTCGTCAAGGAACAGGGTGCCGCCGTGAGCCCGTTCGAACTTACCCTGACGCACTCCGGATGCGCCGGTAAACGCACCTTTTTCATGGCCGAACAGTTCACTTTCGATGAGGGTGTCCGGAATCGCCGCACAGTTTACCGCAACAAACGCCCCGTTTCGGCGGGAACTCTGTTCGTGGATCTCCCGGGCGACCAGCTCTTTCCCACTTCCGTTTTCTCCGGTTATCAGGACACGGGCATCGCTGTCGGCGGTTTGCGTTATGAGGGTGCGTACCATGCCGATCCCGGGGCTGTGCCCGATCAGCCGCGCTGCCGGACGTACCTGGCCGCGGAGCTCGCTGTTTTCTTCACGGAGCTCCTGCAGCTCCACCGCGTTTCGGACCACCGTCACCACGCGCTCGAGGCTCAGCGGCTTTTCGAGAAAATCGTACGCTCCCTGTTTGACCGCTTTTACCGCCATATCGATGTTGCCGTGACCGCTGATAATGACCACCGGGACGCGGGGATAGTCGCGGCGCACATCTTCAAGGACATCCAGACCACCCCTTCCCGGCAGCCAGACGTCAAGCAGAATACAGTCCACCAGTTCGTGCTCCAACAGTTCGAGCGCGGCCAGGCCGTCGCCGGCGGTGAGAACGCGGTAGTGTTCGTCGGAGAGAATGTCCGACAGGATGTCGCGGATTCCCTCCTCGTCATCGACGACAAGAACGGTCTTCATTGTTCATTCCTTCGCTGATCGATATGCACCGGCAGACTGACGATGATCGTCGTTCCGCTCCCCGGTGCACTTTCCACATGGAGCCGTCCGTCGTGGTCGTAGACGATTCGCTCCACGATCGCCAGCCCCAGACCGGTACCACTCTGTTTGCTGGTCACGTAGGGATCAAAGATCTGCTCGCGGATATCCTCGGGAATCCCCGGACCGTCGTCTTCAACCCGAATACGGCACACCTCACTACCGCTCTGTTCAATCACATCGGCGGCACAGGTGATGTTGACGTTTCCACCGCTTGCCTCAACGGAATTGGTAAACAGATTGACTATCACCTGACGTAACTGGCCGCGGTCTGCCGGGATGACCAGGCCCGGATCAATTCCATCCATACTGATACGTACACCCGGGTCTTCATGGTAAACGGCTGCCGCCGCAGCGACAAGCTCTCTGAGCAGGATCGGCTCCGGGCGCGGATCCGGGAGTCGGGAAAACGAGCGAAACTCGTTGAGAAGCGCCGTGAGCGCCTCGGTTTCGCGAACGATGGTGGCGGTTGTGCGCCGAAGCACCTCGGGAAAATCGTCGGCACCCGCCTCGTACCGGCGGCGCAGGCGTTCGGCGGCCAGGCGGATAGGGGTGAGCGGGTTTTTCACCTCGTGGGCCAGGCGCTGGGCTATCTCCTGCCACGCCTGTACCTTTTCCGTCTGGGCGATGCGGCGCCGCGCCCGATCAAGTTCGTTGACCATCCGGTTAAACGAGTTGACCATGACGCCCAGGTCTTCTCCCGGGCGACTCAGAATCCGAACGGAGTAATCTCCCTCCGTCACGCGACGCGTCGCGTCTTCAAGAGATTCGATCGGACGCATAATGCGATCGGAGAAGAAGAAGCTGGCGAGAATCGACAGCAGAAGCAGCGGCAACGAGAAGAAACCGTACATAAGTGCCACAACAAGCACAAACGCCGGTCGCAACGCCTCGAGTCGCGAAAACACGCTGATCGTTTCCGTAATCGTCGCAGCCTGCGCTTCGAAGCCGTCCGGCAATCCGACGGTGAGAACCGCCGTACCTGCGGGCTCGAGGGAGCGCGCCCCGCCGTCGCCGGGGGATGAATAGCGAACCGCTGCGGTCAATCTGAGCAACCCGACGCCACCGATTGAGACGCGGTTTACCCGTCCGATATCACCGGGACTCAACGCGCCGGGAGCTACGGACCGCCGATACCGCTCGTCTCCAAGGAAGAGCAATTCGTTTCCGGCGACGTCGAACAGTTGCACCCCCACAGTTCGCGGTTCCCGCTGCAACAGATTCGGCCAGATCGGTTGCCCCGGAGGTGTCGTCAGCAGCTCCGGCCGGTGACGGTCAATCGCCGCCTGCAGCGTCCCATCGGCGGCAAGCACCTCGAGGTCGGCGATCTGTTCCTCGTAGTAGTCCAGGGCGAGGTCCAGACCATTCCGGAGAGACACCCCGGTATTGGCGTTAAAAAGCATTTGCATCGCCGAGGAAAGCACTCCAACGGCGACGAGCCCCTGGGGTATCGCCGCAAGGATGACGACGATCGCGAAAAATGTAGTCAGGCGCGCCTTGAACCCCGCTCCCGGCTTGCCCATGCTGCGGTCGCGGAGGAGTCGAAATATGCTCAGACCCACGGCAACGAGCAGCCCGAACGGGAGCAGCGCCGCGATGAGGGCGAACACCCACACCCGGGCGCCGGTAAGCGCCTCCGGATTTGCCAGGACGCGGTTTGCGAGAAGCACAGTCAGACCGACGATGACTGCGTAAAGCGCCCCCAGACTCGCAAGGGTCGTCATCGATGCCGATGCGTTCCGAAAGACTTTCATCAGTGGTGCTGAAGCGGTCTAATCTTCCTCAAACCGGTTCTCGAAGAGCTGCCCAAGACGTTCTACCGCTTCGGCCTCGTCCTCGCCGTCGGCGGCAATGGTGATGGTGGAGTTGTAACTTGCACCGAGGGTGATAATACCCATGATCGATTTTGCGTTGATCGTCTCATGATCGTTCTTGAACTCGATATGAGCGGCGTATTGCGATGCGGTCTGGACGATCAGGGCAGCCGGGCGCGCGTGTATCCCGGCCCGGTTCTTGACGACAACATCTTTCTCGGTCATGTATAAAACCTCACGTAATGCCCTTTTTCTGAAGATACGCTTTGCGGGCGTTTTCACTGTCAAGCCAGCGCATGACCGTCTGGTTAAACTCGCGGGCACTGTAATACCCCATCTTTTTCAACCGTTCATTCATCGTCGCGGTTTCGATAATGATCGGAACGTTCCGCCCCGGTTTTACCGGGATCTCAAGATACGGCGTCGCCACCCCGAGAATTTCCCACGTCCGCTCCTCCGCCCCGATTCGGTCGTAAGCCTTGCGGGAATCCCACACCTCGAGCTGGCAGATCAGCTGAATCTGCTTGTTATCACGAATGGATCCGACCCCGAACAGGTGGGTAATATTGATAATACCCAGCCCGCGGATCTCCATGTGATGCCCCAGCGCGGGATTGGCGCCCTGCCCCTGCAGAATGTTGCCGGCCACGCGGCGAATCTCCACCGCGTCATCGGCCACCAGCCGGTGTCCCCGCTCGATCAGCTCCAGGGCGGCCTCGCTCTTACCGACACCGCTGTCACCAAGAATGAGAACACCGATTCCAAACACTTCGATCAGTGTACCGTGGATCGTCTGTTTTGCGGCAAAAACATTGCCCAGGGCGCGAATGAGGCGCATCACAAACTCGCTTGTCTCGAGATGCGTCTGCAGAACCGGCGTATTTGCCTCTTCGGCGAGGCGACTGAAATCCTCCGTCGGTGACATTCCGTGGGTGAATATGCAGCAGGGAACACCACGACGAAACAGTTCGGCGATCGTCTCGGTGGAGTCTTCCCGTTCCAGCTTTTCCAGGTACGAGTGCTCGCCCCGTCCAAAGATCTGGATCCGGTTGAAGCCGAAATTGTCAAAAAACCCGCTGAGCGCGAGGCCCGGCCGGTTCAGGTCCGGAATCGAAATCGGCCGCAGCAGGCCCTGCCGCCCGTTGACACAGCGTACGCCGAGATCGTTGTGCTCCTTGAGATCAAGATCAATCAGATCCAGAACGGTAAACTGGTCCATCGTTACGGCTTATGCTCCTGAGCCTTTTCTACCTCTTTGCGCACCTTCTGGTCCAGTTTGTCGATCAGCTCGTTAATCGCTTTATGGAGCTCGTACCCGCCGGTTTTTATGACCGCCGTCGTGCCCCAGCGGAAGTGAATCTTCGCCTCCAGTGCAAAAGAATGCCCCTTCTCCTTGGTCAGAGTGAAGTCCAGATCAACGATCTTGTCGGCGGCGAAATCGATCTTCTGCAGTCGTGTCTCAATAAGTTCTTTGGTTAGATCATCAGCGTCAAAGTGTACCGATTTGATCGTCATGTTCATCGTAAAGCCTCCCGTGTAACAGATCAGCGCTCGTAAGACGAGCTAATTTTGAGTTCCTTGCGGTACTTGGCCACGGTTCGTCGTGCTATTTTAATGCCCCGTTGCGCAAGCAGATCGGAAATACGCTGGTCGGAAAGGTGCTTACCCGTCGCCGACGTTTCCTCTTCAAGAATCTCCCGCACAATCTCTTTTACACCCTCCTTACTGTATCGCGAGCTCCCGGAGCCCGTCCCGGCTATGCTGTTCGAGAAGAAATGCTTCAACTCGAAAATACCCCATTCGGTCTGCAGATATTTTCCGTTGGTCACGCGGGAGATCGTCGCTTCACTCAAATCAAGTTCGTTCGCGATATCCCGTAGCGTCAACGGCACCAGGTATTTCTTGCCCTTGAGAAAGAAGTCCCGCTGGAATTCAAGAATCGCCTGACCCACGCGCAGGATCGTATCGTTGCGTTGGGCGATGCTGTTAATAAACCAGCGCGCCTCGCGAACACCGTGGTTGGCAAACTGGCGCGCCGATTTGTCCTTCCCCTCGGCGATCCGCGAGAACATGCGGTTCACGCCAAGCACGGGAATCTCCTCGTCGTTGAACACCAGCACCATCTGGCCGTCCCGCCTGCGGAGAATGAGATCCGGCACCACGTACCGCGACTCCTCAGTCGAGAACATGCGCCCCGGAAACGGCGTGAGGGACCGAATCACATCAAGCGCCTCTCCAATTTCGTCCACGGTCGCGTTGAGTTCCCGGGCGATTTCTTTTTGTTTCCCCCGCTCCAGCTGTTCGAGATGGTCTTCAATCAGCGTGATAACCAACGGCGGTGTATCCACAAGCTGTCGCGCCTGCACCACGAGAGACTCGCGCACGTCCCGCACGCACGTTCCCGTCGGTTCGAGGGTCCGAATCAGTTCGCGCATCGGCTCAATTCGGCGGTGCATATCGTCGGGAACCACCCGCTCCGGGTCTTCGATATAAAACCCGTTGGAATCAAGATTCTCGATAAGAAGTTCGCCAACCTGGAAATCCGTTTCCGGGAGCGGGTGTAACCGGAGTTGCCACAACAGGTGCTCATGCAGAGACTCCGGCCGGGAGAGGGCTCCCTCCATGAACATCCGCTTACCGTCCTCATCACCCTGAAACGACCCCGAGGAGAATCCCGGATCTGACGAGTTTTCAAAGTACTCGTATTCCTCCCCGCGTTCTTCGGTATCGCTCAGGGAAACGCTGGGCGTTTCTTCAACGATTTCAAGAGCGGGATTCGTCTCCAGCTCCTCCTGGATTCGAAATTTGAGGTCCTGCATCGGTAAAGTCATGATCTGGATACTTTGCAGAAGTTGCGGGGTCATCCGCAGCTCCTGACGCTGAACCAGTGCAGGGCGTTGGTACTGCATACTAATTATAATGAGAGAGGGACGGGGCTTTGTCAATTTGCCGTAATTCAGCGCTGATAGTCGTCCCCGAGGTAGATCGATCGGGCGGTTTCGTTTGCCTCTATCTCGTGCCGTCGTCCCGCGACGACGATCTCGCCCTGGTGAATCAGATACGAGTAGTCGGAGATCTCGAGGGTGTCCCGTTCGTTGTGGTCGGTAATCAGAATGCCGATTCCCTTGTCGGCCAGCTGTTTCACGATCGCCTTGATCTCATAGCGCGCGCGCGGGTCGATCCCGGCAAACGGCTCGTCAAGCAGCAGAAATCGCGGCTCCATCGCCAACGCCCGGGCGATCTCCGTCCGCCGACGCTCACCGCCGGAGAGGGTATACGCCTTTTGCCGTCGGACTGCGGTAACGCCCAGCTCATCCAGAAGACTCTCCACCCGGGCTGTTTTTTCCGCTTTACTGAGGTCACGCCGGGGCTCAAGGACGGCCGCCAGGTTCTGTTCCACCGTGAGTTTCCGGAACACCGACGGCTCCTGCGGGAGGTACGAAATACCGAGTCGGGCGCGTTTGTACATCGGCAGGCGGACGATCTCGTGCTCGTCAAAGAAGACCGCTCCCTGGGTCGGCGAAATAAAACCGACGATCATGTAAAACACCGTGGTTTTCCCCGCCCCGTTCGGGCCAAGGAGACTGACGACCTGACCGCTGTGCATCGTAAACTCGACGCCCCGGACGACCTCCTTGCGACCGAACCGCTTCCTGAGGTTTTCAACCCTGAGTGTGCTACTCATCGCCCTCACCCTCGTCCGTGTCGTTATCCGCGTCCTCGTCTTCGTCTTCGTCCTCGACGATGATCGACCCCTGTACCTGCCCTTGCATCTCGATCTCTTCGGTCTCCAGATTCATCACAATTCGTACCGCCCGGTATTCGTCGCCGTTCCAGAATACGACGGGAAACCCGGAAAGCTCGAGGGTGTCATCGATACGGCGGTAGCGAAGAAACTGTGCCCGCGCAGTGAGATCCTCTTTCAGTACGCGGACCGCCGATTGCATGAAGATCAAATCACCGCCATCCCGGGTCTCGAGGTGCTCCCCTTTCAGGATCAGCTCGTTTTCCACATCCTCAACAAGAACACGTCCATCCGCGCGAGAGTTTTCAGTGGTTCGATCGAAGCGCAACGTCTCGGCGGTAATTCGCATATCCCGACTGGAATCGAACACGACAACCGCACCACGCAGGTCCGCATACCGAAAATCCGTTCCGGAAAGTTCAATTTCGTTGGCGCGGAGTTCGATCTCGGCGGTCGTAACCACCGCATTTCCCTCAAGCAGCGTCCGCTCACGACCGTCGGTCAGGACAACCTCCGTCCTGTCGCCGGAAAACGAAAACGTGTCGGTGTAGGCATACGCCGAGACGAGAAGAAAGAGCACGGCTATAACGAAACACGGCGGAGTTCGCCGCAACCGGGTGCACATCGGTCCTATGGCATTCATCCGTCATTCTCCGACCGATAGGTCCCACGTACGCCGCTACGAAACTCGAGGGTATTGCGGCGACCGTCGAGGTACAGTCCCCGACCCTCTATCTCCGTTCCGTCGTCACGTCGTAAATGTACGGGTCCGACTTCATCGCCACGGAGTACGCGGGTGGCATTTTCCCAGTACAGAAAATCGCTTTCAATGCGGCCGTCCTCGACGCGCGAGAACAGCTGCACCGTCCCCAGGAGCTCCACGTCCTCGGTATCCAGATAGAGAATGCCGCTGTCGGCGCTACCCTCAAGACGCAAGTCGCCGTCCGGCCCGTATTCACGGAACAGAATATCGTTGAATTCCTGAATGCCCTCCTCCTGATAACTGGCGATGCGGGAGGCGTTGAGTTCCACGCGGTTGTCCCGCACGATAACCATGCGGACATCCAGAATTTCAACCTGCGGCAGTTCATGACTGTCGTCGGCCTCGACCGTTCCGTCCCCGTAGTCAAACGTGCAGGCGGTCATCGCGAGCACTACCGCCGACAGGAACAAAACGGTGCGCCCCATTACTCCTCACTCAACGCAGGAGCCACGGCCTCTCGTGAGGATGCGTGGGCGGAATCGCGCGCCGCACCGACAAACGCCCGGAACAGAGGATGAGCGTCTACCGGCTTGGAGCGAAATTCCGGATGGAACTGAACTCCCAGGCCCCATCGATGCCCGTCCCACTCAAGAGACTCAACCAGGGAGTAGTCCTCGGTAACGCCGCCGGTTATCAGTCCCGCCTCATTCAGACGCTGACGATACGTGTTGGACACTTCATAGCGGTGCCGGTGCCGTTCGGTAACGATCTCCGTCCCGTACACGGAACGGATCAGGGTATCCGGAAGCAGTCGGGAGTGGCTCGCACCAAGGCGCATCGTACCCCCGTAATTTTTCACATCGATTTGCTCTTCCAGAAGCCCGACCACCGGATGATCGCATTCAGGCGCAAATTCGGTGCTGTCGGCGTCTTCAAATCCCAGAACACTGCGAGCGTATTCGATGACCATGACTTGCATTCCCAGGCAAATGCCGAAGTAGGGGATATCGTGTTCACGGGCGTAGCGTGCGGCGGCAACCATACCGTTTACGCCTCTCCCTCCGAACCCGCCGGGTATGAGAATCCCGTCGATTCCGCGAAACACCCGCTCCAGGTCGTCGTCGCCCTTTTCGATACGCTCAGAGTCGATTTTGACCAGCTCCACTTTGCAGTCATTGGCGATGCCACCGTGAAAGAGCGCTTCGTCAACCGATTTATACGAGTCACTCAGATCGATGTACTTGCCGACCACGGCGATTCTGACGGTGCAATCCGAACCGGTCACCACATCCACAACGTGCTGCCACCCGGTCAGGTCCGCCTCGGGAAACTCCATGCCGAGGCGCTCCAGCACGATCGTATCCAGACCCTGACGATGGTACATCAGGGGAATCTCGTACAGGGTTGACTGGACGTCGTAGGCGGAGACAACCGCTTCCATATCCACGTTGGTGAACAAGGCGATTTTTCGGCGGAGGTCGTCGGGAAGCGATACCGGCGCGCGACAGAGCAGTACGTCCGGCTGGATTCCGATCTCCCGCAACTCCTTGACGGAGTGTTGTGTCGGCTTTGTCTTGAGCTCGCCGTTGGCAACCTCCGGGATGAGCGTCAGATGCACTGCCAGAACGTTTGTCTTTCCCAGCTCGTGGATCATCTGCCGGACAGCTTCGAGGAACGGAAACGACTCGATGTCACCAACCGTTCCGCCGACCTCCACGATCGTCATATCGACGCCGTGGTCATCGCCGACGCTCCGAATCCGCTGTTTGATCCGATCGGTAATGTGAGGAATCACCTGAACTGTCCGTCCGAGATAGCGCCCTTCCCGCTCCTGCCGAATCACCTCCTGGTAGATCTGGCCGGTAGTGATCGAGTTGTCGCGACTTAAGGGTGAACAGGTGAAACGGGCGTAATTACCCAGGTCCAGGTCGGTTTCAGCACCGTCATCGGTAACGTAGACTTCACCGTGTTGGTACGGACTCATCGTACCGGCGTCGACGTTGATGTAGGGATCAACCTTGATCATTCTGACCGCGAAACCGCGACTTTCCAGGAGACTACCCAGAGACGCGGCGGCGATCCCTTTTCCGAGGCTTGAGCAAACGCCCCCGGTAACGAAAATGTACTTGTTCATACCGGGAGGTTATTATCCGCGCCCATCCGGAACCTGTCAACGAATCGGCGAGATCAATCACAACGACCGGAAGGTTCGGGGTGTAAAAAGCGCTGCGTTGACAGCAGTTGCGTGGAAAACGTAGTCTTTTGCATATGTCCGAGTTTCTTAGCGATGCCGATTTCGAGCGGTTTCGTACCCTCATTTACGACGAAAGCGGCATTCACTTTTCCGAGTCCAATCGGACAATTCTTGAGAGTCGGCTCAAGGAGCGACTGCGCGTCGCAAAAATCGGCACGATCGGCGAGTACTATACGTTTGTCCGCAGTGACACGGAAGAGCTCAAAGTACTCCTCGACGCCGTTACAACCAACCTGACCCGCTTTTTCCGGAACGCCGCGCATTGGGAGACGTTTGAAAAATTCGTCCTTCCCGATCTGATCGCCCACAAGCGAGCGAGAGGCGATCGACGTATCAAGATATGGAGCGCCGGATGCTCCACCGGCGAAGAGCCGTATACGATCGCGATGGAACTTCTCGAATTACTCCCTCGGGAGTTCGAAATCCAGGTGGTCGCGTCGGATTTGAGTCTGAAATCGGTCCTGACCGGGCAGCAGGGTTTCTACGGAGACAACCGGGTCACCGGGGTGCCTGAAAAATTTCTGACCAGGTATTTCGACCGTCAGGAAGGCGGCTACCAGATCAAAGACAGCGTCAAAAAGCTGGTCACCTTCGACTATCACAACCTGAAACACGACAGCCGGCAACGTAACCTGGATGTCATTTTTTGCCGCAACGTCCTGATCTACTTTGACGAGGTGGCGCAGAAAGTGGTAGTAGACCGGTTCTGGGAGGCGATGGCACCGCACTCGTTTCTGTTTATCGGGCACAGTGAATCGTTATTCGGTATGAATACGCAGTTCAAATTCATTAAAACAGATTACGCGACTCTCTACGGGAAAGAGGTATAGCCACTATGGAAATCGGTGTTCTGGTTGTTGATGACTCCGCGCTCATGCGTAACCTCGTCAGTCGGATCGTCAACAGCGCGCAGGATCTGACCGTCCTTGGCACAGCAATGAACGGGGCGTTTGCCCTGGAAAAGATCCCTCGCCTGAAGCCGGATGTAATCGTCCTGGATCTTGAAATGCCGGAGATGAACGGCATCCAGTTTCTGGAAGAACGGTCGAAACGGGAAATCGACATCCCGGTGGTGATCCTCTCTTCGGTTGCGCACAAAGGCGCGAAGATCACGATGGATGCCCTCGCGCTTGGCGCAAGTGACTTCATCACCAAGCCGTCCGGTTCCGTTTCCCACGATATTCACGTGGTGGGTGACCAGTTGATCGAGATGTTGCGCGGATACGGTGGGAACTACCGCCGCACCCGGGGCAAACAGATTCCCGAGCCGCCGCCGGACCACGCTATCCGTACCCCCCGACACGCCCAGGACACGCCCCCGAGCGCCGAGCCGGTCTCAACTGAAACGCTTGAACGCGCCGCCGATCGCGCCGCCCGAAGACCGCCCGAGCCGGAGACCGCTCCCAAGACGGCGGCACCCCGGACACCGACAGCAGCCGCTCCGCGCACACCGAACGCGTCTCCCGGCGCCCTGGAACTGATCGTTATCGGTATTTCCACGGGAGGCCCCAACGCGCTGCGGAAACTGTTTGCCACGCTGCCGGCAGATATCGGCGCCCCTATTGTGGTGGTCCAACACATGCCCGCAGGGTTCACCAGTGAATTCGCCAACAGTCTGGACCGGATCTCGGCACTCGACATCAAAGAGGCGGCCGAAGGCGATCTGCTCAAGGCGGGACGCGTTCTCATCGCGCCCGGTGACTACCATATCACCGTCGAGCGCCGCAAGCTGGCAGGCATCGTCCATCTCAATCAGGAACCGGCGTGTAACGGCCATCGACCGTCCGCCGGCGTACTGTTCAAATCCGCGGCGACCGCGTACGGCAACAGCGTGCTCGCGGTCATTATGACCGGTATGGGCCGGGACGGTGCCTATGAGATCGGTGATATCTACGAGGCCGGCGGCGTTACGATCGGTCAGGATGAGGAATCCAGTGTTGTGTACGGCATGCCGCGGGTAGCTTTCGAATGTGGCTACCTTCACCGACAGGCGGCTCTCGACGGTATGGCCGGAGTGCTCTCCGAAGTGGCCGCACCGCTTCTGAAGGGATAACGATGCGTGGGAAGCTCGGTAACGGCCAACCGCTTGCGATATACGACCTGGGAACGGTGGGGTACCGGGACGCCCTGGAGTTGCAGCACCGCCTCGTGTCGCTCCGCCAGCAGGACCGCATCGCCGACACGCTGCTCCTTCTTGAACATAACCCGGTGATCACCGAAGGTCGCAGTGCAGTATCCACTGATATCGTCGCCGACCCCGCCGTTCTGGCGCGTAAAGGTGTAGAGGTTGTCACGATCGAGCGCGGCGGCGAAACCACCTACCACGGTCCGGGACAACTCGTCGGGTATCCGATTATCGATCTCCGCCGCTATCTGCGAAGCCTGAAGAAATACATCCACCTCCTTGAGGAGGTGTTCGTCTCATACCTTGAGACGCATCACGGTGTGGAAGCAACCCGGGATATCGACCACCGCGGCGTCTGGGTTGGAAATGAAAAAATCACCGCCGTCGGTGTCGCGGTCCAGCAGCGCGTCACCTTTCACGGTTTTGCCTTTAACGTGAATACCAACCTCTCCCACTATGACTGGATCATCCCGTGCGGGATTACCGACCGCGGGCAGACCTCGGTACAGGCGCTCACCGGTGAACGTACGGATATGTCCGCAGTGAAGCACGGCGTGGCGACCGCGTTCTGCGAGCTCTTCGGGTACGACGAACCGCCGATCAGCCCCGCTGCAGATCTGCCCCGCGGGGAGTGACCGACACCGGATAAAACGTCAGATCGGTCCCCGAGTCGTCGGAGAC
>JAQIBO010000448.1 GCA_027859055.1 Spirochaeta sp. | reverse complement strand
GATGCTCTCCGACGAGAGTGATATCAGCGCCTCCGGAGGTGTTGTGTCGAGGCGAACGGTGCGCGCGCTGATCGCCCGGGCGGGTTCGTCACGCTGCACCGGTTGGGCGGTAATCACACCGCGGTATTCGCCGTCGGGGAGGACTGTTCCGTTTTCGCCGCGGCCGTTCCAGACCACATCTTCCAGTTCACCGCTTCCCTCGCGGGTGAACACCACGTCCTCCGGATCACCATCTGCCGGGAATACGTCCAGCGTCCAGCTGGAAACGGTCAGGTCGACGTTGGCCTCCGGCGTGAAGCGGACGTCATCGAGTACGCCGTCACCATTG
This sequence comes from Spirochaeta sp., assembly GCA_027859055.1. Taxonomy (GTDB): domain Bacteria; phylum Spirochaetota; class Spirochaetia; order DSM-27196; family Alkalispirochaetaceae; genus Alkalispirochaeta. The sequence continues at coordinate 4,610 of JAQIBO010000448.1, read as the reverse complement.
GGGCTGAAGGCGTCGCGGGAGATGCGCAACCGGACGTCGATCTCCCGGGTGTCCGTGGAAAACGAAGCGGTTTGTGCCGTCGTTCGGTTTCCCGCCTCATCAACGCCGATTACCTCGTAGCGGTAGGTGTCGTCGGGGACAACCTCGCCGTCATCGTCGGTGCCGTCCCATGTCAACGGCTGGAGCCGGCGCGAGAACTCCCACGTCCGCACCGGTGTACCGTCGCGTTCCCGAATGACGGTTGCGGTCCACCGGGATTCATCGGATGAGTTCTGGTCAATGAGGATCGTATCCTTGTCGTTGTCTCCGTCGGGAGAAAATACCCGTTCTTCATCGTCGATGGAGACGGAAACCTCTGGAGACTGCGTGTCGAGTACGAACGGCGCGCTTACCGACTCCGGGCGATTACCGTGTCGGTAGGAGACCGAAAGACGCACGCGATAGGTCCCATCAGGGGCGATCTGACCGGTGCGGTCACGGCCGTTCCAGGGGTAACTGCGCTCGGGCGCTCCTGTATCGCTGACCCGCGCGACGGTGTCGTTGTTTTCATCGAGAATTTCAAGGTCGAACTGCTCCGCTCCACGCGGATCGGCAAGCTCTGATATCAGGAAGATCGAGTCCTGGCGGCCGTCTCCGTTGGGCGAAAACGCCTCAATACCGCCACGGGATGAGCGTTCATCGCCGGTGACGGCGCTGTCGTCACGGGAGGGGAACACGTAAATCGGGGTTTCCCGGGTGTCCAGCTCCACAATGACGGGAGAACCGGACGCCACGTTGCCGGCGCGGTCGGTGCCGGTCAGTACGTATTCGTACTCGCCGTCGGGTACCGTATTGCCGTCGCCGTCGCGGCCGTCCCATACCAACTCTTCCTCAGGCGTCTCGGTCCAGGTAAATGATCGGACCGGAGCTGCGTCACCGTTGCCGGGGCCGGCTGGCGTGATCGTCGCGCGCCATTGCGGAGCTATATCGGTTGTCTGCAGGAAGCGTACCGCATCGAGGTTGCCGTCGCCGTTGGGAGAAAAGACCGGCGTGTCCGCGCGCGTGGAAAGGCGGGGAGCGGTGGTGTCCAGCACGATCTCCGGTGAGGTCGCCTGAGGCCGGTTTCCGTTGCGGTACAGGACGGTCAGTTCCGCCCGGTACGTTCCCTCATCCAGCACTCTCCCGTCGTCGCCACTTCCGTCAAAGATCCATTCATCCGGTATAGACTCGTCTCCGGAATAACGCCTGACCGGCGTCCCGACGCCGTCACGAATTACAATCTCGTAGGAACGAAGACCGTCACGGACGGACACGTCCGGGGTGAGGGTGATCTCATCCCGACGACCATCGCCGTTGGGCGAAAAATGCGAGACATCTATGGCCAGACCGATCGGCGTCGGCTGGGTGTCCACAATTATGTTGTTGAGCCGGGTGGTCGTCTCGTTCTGTGCGCGGTCGGTGGCGGTGATGCGTACGCTGTACACCCCGTCGGGAACCAGGATTCCCTCGGCGTCGCGCCCTTCCCACGTTACCGCGGAAACGGCGTCGCTCTCGGTCGTTTCACTGTATACAACCTCTTCGTCGACGTTGAGGACTTCGACGGTCCAGAGGTCCTCTTCCGACGTGTCAACGGCAAGGGTCAACTCATCCTTGAGTCCGTCGTCGTTGGGGGAGAAGATCAGCGCGTCCGCTTCCTCCGGCTCGTCAATAGTTGCCGCCGGCGGGGTGCTGTCCAGAACGATCGGCCGTTCGTCGGTGACGGTCACATTTCCGTTGTCATCAACGGCGGTCACGGTAAACCGGTACGTGCCGTCCGCGGCGGTGCCCCCGTCGTCGGTCCGGCCATTCCAGCGAACCTCTTCGGGGATCGGTACACCCTTTTTTACGTACAGAAGCCGGTCAACGATGTTCTGAAAGCCCTCGTTTTCCGGACGTTGTTCCTTGTTCTCGATCGTACGCACCGTCTGCCCGGCGTCGTCGGTAATGGTGAGGGACCAGGAGTTGACAAAACGCTCGTCGGAAATCTCCACCGGGAGGAGCAGGTCATCGGCGGCACCGTCGTTGTTGGGGGAAATGTAGGTCGTTTCCGGATAGGTTACCGCCACCTCCGGGGGGGTGGTGTCTATAACGCCCAGCGCGACCTGTACGCCACCGCCGGCGGCCCACACATCGTCGTACAGCGGCGCCCACGCACCGCGGACATCGATATCACTGCGGTTCCAGCCCTGGTCGCTGATAACCCCGTCGTCACCCTGCAGGTTGGTTTGAAACCTGACGCTGAGGCCGACAGACGGCAGCATCGAGCCGGTGTCCCGACTTCCGGTGTTTTGTTCAACGGCGTCGATATCCCAGCCAAGATCAACGGTAATGCGGTCAAAAAAGGAAACCCGTGAGCCTGCGCGGTACCGTACGTTCTGGAAAGAGGGCGCGGAAAACCCGGTGTGAATCGACCATTGAACGTTGTCGGAAGAAACCAGCAGCGCTTGCACATCGGCAACCGGCGTAAACGGTGCGGGGCTTCCGGTCCGCCCTTTCTGGGGCGCGTATCCCAAACCGAGCTGGGTGAGGGCGAAGCCCCATCGGAGCTCCGGCAGGGGGCCGACGGTCCCGAGATTATGAATGATTCCCAGATCAAGTCCGGCGCCAAATCCGGTGGAGCCACCGTTGGAGCCAAAGTGCGTCCGCACGCCGGTGCCGAACAGGAGCGACGGGTACAGGTCTTTGGCAAAGCTGAAATTGACACTGCCCCGGTTGCCCAGGTTCATCGCGTCGTAGTCGGCGCGGGCGTAGTTTGCCGACCCGGTGAAGACACCGATTCGGGTCGGTATGGAGGCGCCGAGATTGGCGGCGTGTCCGTTGAGCGAACCATCACCCACGATAGACGTGTAACTGGTATCCAGATGAACGCGCTGCTTCAGCGCCGAGGTCGCCGGGTTCACCACGTCCCCCCCGACAGATTCTGTGGACGCACTGTTTTCCGTTCCGCCGAGAAAGCGTGGAGATCGGAGCTGATCGAGCAGCTCGCCGCCGTGAACCGGGTCGTACGACTGGGCCGTGGCGAAAAACGGTACAAGAACGAAAAAGATGGCCGCGAAGATCGCGATCCTGGTGCGTTGTGTCTTCATTACGTACGAATGTACTGCAAACTCGTGACAAAATCAGCCGGTGAGACGGCGGTTATTCCGGCCTCTTGTCTTGAGGGCGTTCTCTGCGTACCTTTTAGACGTTCCCAAAACAGATGTAGTTTCCCGACTCGGGAGAGGTATAACATGACGATGGAAAAGTTCACGACCAAAGCGCAGACAGCAGTGCAGGAGGCCGCTTCACTTGCGAACCGAAGCGACTCGGGCACGCTTGAGGCGGTTCACCTGGCACGGACGCTCCTCGACCAGGAGCAGGGAATGATCACCAGCATTCTGCAACGCCTGGAAGCGCCCGCAGCGGCGATTCGGGATGACCTGGACCGGGCGATCGCGCGTCTCCCTCGGGTGAGCGGCGACGGTGCCCAGTTGCATCCGTCTGCCAACTTGAACCGTATTCTGGCCAAAGCGGAGGCGATGCCCGATCAGATGGGCGACAGCTACGTCTCCACCGAGCATCTTGTCATTGCGATTCTCGAATCGCCGGATACTGCCGCGGAAATTCTCAAAAATCACGGCGTCAGCGCCGACGACATTCGTGGCGTGATCGCAGACGTACGCGGTGGCGAGACCGTCGACTCTCAGGACCCTGAGGGGAAAATGAAAGTTCTGGAAAAGTATACCAAGGACCTGACGGCCCTCGCACGCCAGGAAAAGCTGGACCCGGTTATCGGACGGGACGAGGAGATCCGCCGGGTGATGCAGGTTCTGAGCCGGCGTACCAAGAACAACCCGGTCCTCATCGGCGAACCGGGGGTCGGGAAGACGGCGATCGCCGAAGGCCTTGCGCGGCGCATCGTCGGTGGCGATGTCCCGGAATCCCTCAAGAACAAACGCCTGCTGGCGCTGGACCTCGGGTCCCTCCTGGCGGGCACCAAGTTCCGGGGTGAGTTTGAGGAGCGGCTCAAAGGGGTGATCGAAGAGATCTCCAGGTCGGGAGGGCAGATTATCCTCTTTATCGATGAGCTCCACACGCTGATGGGGGCAGGAAGCGCCGAAGGTGCGATGGATGCCAGCAACCTCCTGAAACCGGCGCTTGCGCGCGGCGAGCTCCGGGCGATCGGTGCTACCACCCTGGATGAATACCGGAAACACATTGAAAAAGATGCCGCGTTTGAACGCCGCTTTCAGACCGTCTATACCGACGAACCGAATGTGGAAAGCACCGTGGCGATTCTGCGCGGCCTCAAGGAACGGTACGAGGTCCACCACGGCGTGCGGATTCGTGACGACGCGCTTCTCGCAGCGGCCACCTTAAGCGACCGCTACATCACCAATCGGTTTCTTCCGGACAAGGCGATCGACCTTGTGGACGAAGCTGCCAGTCGCATGAAAATGGAGATCGAGAGTCAGCCGACCGAGCTTGACCAGCTGGAGCGCAGAATTCTGCAGTTGGACATCGAGCGTCAGGCCCTCAAGGGTGAAACCGACGCGGCAGGCAAGGAGCGTCTGGCAAAATTTGAGGAAGAAGTCGCTGAACTCCGCCACCAG
>JAQIBO010000394.1 GCA_027859055.1 Spirochaeta sp. | reverse complement strand
TTCCAGAATCTGCGTCAGAAAGAGCGCGTTGTACGAAGACGGATAGTCGAGCGTTTCCAGATTCCGAATCGTGGCGAGCAGAATTTGCGTATCATACGGCCGATCCCGTTCAGTATACGTGTTCAGCAACTCCAGGTAATCGGTCAGCCGGAGCGACGCAGCTTCAGTACCCATCGCTCCCAGAGTTGCTATCGCCTGAAGAACGCGATCCTTCGTTACGCGGTCGCGGTCGAACTCCAGAACGGTCTCGTTGAAGTGCCGAATCACCGCGTTGGTGGCGTCGCCGTACTCCGCCTCCCGAATTACCGTTGCCGCTGCAAAGCGGAGTTGGCGCAGCGCTTCCTGATCGCGTAAGCTGTTCGGCTGCATCCGCAACGCGTCGTTCAGCGTAATTCGTGCCAGCTCGGTCTTGTCAGCATCGGCGAGATAGTCCTCCCGTATGAAGAAAAGAAACGCCGCCGGTTTATCCGTCACGTATTTACCCCGAATTGCTTCTGCAGCCTGTTCAAGCTCCGAACCGCCAAGCTGGTCAAGGGCGATTCTGGCAGTCTCAGTGACAAAGTCGGGGTACTGGATCAGAATGACGTCGAGCAGCGGTTCAAACGCCACCGGCGCCGCCAGCTCGCCGAGGGCTTCCAGAGCGGCGGTCAGTACCTGGAGATCCACCTCACCGCCGGCCTGACGAACGTTGTTCTGCGTTGCCACCCATTCGGCGAGATACCCCGTCTCTTCGGGCCGCTCTCCGGCCAGGGATCCGAGCACATTGAGGATTTCTATCCGCGCCGATGTCTCATCGTAGACTTCAAACAGTCGCCAGAGGTCGTTCACCGCCGGGGTATACCCTCCGGCGTCGATCCGGTCGATCACCTTCAGGGCGATCTCACGAAGCAGCGGCTCGTTGGTCAGATCCTCGGCGTTGCTGACGACAAAGCTCAGCGCCTGACCATACAGCGGACCGAATTCCGCGGCATCTTCTGCGTCAGCGGCGCGGAGGATTTCCAGGCGCGTTTGTATATTGGCAGATGAAAAATTGGCTTGGAACGTTTCAAGGCGATCGACCTGGGCGGTAAGCCCGGCCACAATCAGAACGGACAGATACAGGGCAATTATTAACCGTCGCATGGTCCTATAGTAGTCGAATACCGCCGCGGTATCAACGAAGAGTTACGGATTCTTCTGTTTTGATGCCGCAGCACGCTGGCGGGCGGTTGCCGCCCCCTGTGTTTCGTCACCCCCGCTGTCTTCCGCGTTGGTTCGCTCTGCGCGCCCGTTCAGCTGCGTTCTGGTTTCACCCTGGTCGAAGAGCCCGTACACATAGGTGAGAATTTTGACACGCATTCCAACGGTTGCCCGCTGCGCCTGAATGTGAAGGATACTGGCACGGTTTTGCTGTTTGAAATCGACCGACTTGATCACACCGCTTAACACAACCGCTTCGTCGTTCAATTCAGCCTGAATTTTGACCGGCAGGCCCGCTTTTGCCCGTCCGCCGATGGCAACCGCCGCACCATCCTCGGATATATCCATGAGTTTGCACCGATACCCACCGCTGTCCTCAATCGTTTCGTTCGCCTGATTGATCGTGCGGAGCGGAAACAGCAAGGCGGGAACGTGAGCATCCCGGCGAACCGAAGTTCGTTTTTGCGCCCGGACGATATTGTCCGAGTGGGCGATGTGAATTATCGGGACCTTCCGGTCGATGTAGTCGCCGACTACCTTTGATTCGAAGAAATACCCCGCATCTTCCTTGCGCCAGAAATAGAGCTTGATATCCTGGTTCCGCCAGGAAAACCCGGGAGAGTCGGTCTTGCCCCGCGGGTAGGTGAGCGCGATATACCGTCGGTTGTTCTCGATCAGTTTTGCGATGTACACGCCGCCACCCGGGGGAGTGATCTTGAACGTCTGACCGGGGTTGATTCCGCGCGTCGAGGAGATCCCGAGGCGGTATTTCGGCTGGTCAAACTCGACGCGGCGGCGAAACGTGAACAGCTTGTCAAGAAATTCCATGTTGCGGGGTTGTTCGGTGGTATGGTGGGAACGAAATCCGACAATCGCCGATCGGATACATCGATCCAGGGTCTTCACGGACCAGAAGAGAGATGTCGGATTCTTGAGGCGGTTTTCTATCGCCACCTGGCGCAGCAGGTTCACTTCACCAAACGAGAAGCCGCTTTCTTTGCCCCGGACGTAGAACTGGACCCACGGAAAGGAAAGCCCACCCGCTCGCTGCAGTAGGACATACGCGATGACAACAAGCGCAAAAGCGACACCGAGAATAACGAACCCCAACAAAAGCCTCTCCTGGCCCTCATTATCGGTTCTTTTCTGAAAAAGTAAAGTATTGCGAAAATAGACACTGCGTAATGCCCTGTGGCACAATCCCGGCGATATGCGTGCACATTCACCGGAACAGGTTCTGTTTTATCGGCGACTTCGCGAGTTGGTCATCCTTTTCACCCTGTTTGTTGTCCCCGGTCTTCTCTCGTCGGGAAATATGACCGCGTTTGATACGGGTGTGCGCTCTCTGGGGGCGCCGGCAATTCGTAACGTCGCGTTCGGATTGCTCATTCTGTACCTGACCGATCTCCACGGCGAACGAAGCCTGGTTCGCGGCGCCGCCGGACTGAACGTTCCGTTGGCGGTGGGTATCGCAGCGGCGCTGTTCGTGCTCTCCCTTGTCACCGGTCTTCTCGGCGACCGCTTCGATGTCGGGTCTCCAGCGGTGTTCAGCGGGGTATTTCCCGATGAAACGGTCCGGGGGTGGGTATCCACCGGCGTGCTGATGCTGACCGTCGCTTGGGTGGAAGAGCTCTTTTTTCGCGCGTATATGATCCTGCGTCTGCGCCAGTTGCACGCGCGCCGGGGTGTGGCGATCGTAATCGCCGCGTTGTTGTTTGCCGTCGGCCACGGGTATCAGGGCGTGCTCGCCCTGGTGTTCGCCTTTTCGGCCGGGATGATCCTCGGTATATTGTGGGTACGCAGGCCGAGTCTTATCGCGTTTACGCTCGGCCATGGCGCGTACAATATCGTCGCCCTCGCGGTACTCGGGGCGTAAGCGCGGAGGAGATCATATGATGCACACGTTTCGGATCTGTCGGGTCCTGATACTCATAATCGCGATCGGCGGTACTCTGTCGGCAGCGGTCTTTGCGGGAGGTTCTAAGGAGCGGGAAGCCGAAGCGGAACAGGCTGCCACCGAGGTTCCCGCCGAAGGAGGCGAGGTCGACGAGGCCGTCCTTGCCGAAATGCGCGAGATCCTTGCGGAAATCGGGATTCAGACGTTTCGGAGTTCGATACAGGCGGTCGATTTTTCATTACCCCGCCTGGACGGGGGAACCTTGTCTCTGACCGATATGACCGGTGAGTTCGTCTTCCTCAACTTCTGGGCGACGTGGTGTCCACCGTGTCGTGAGGAGATGCCGTCGATGGAGGTCCTGTACGAGGAGATGGCAGATATGCCGTTCAGAATGGTGGCGGTGAACGTCCGGGAGGACCGCGCCACGGTGCAGGGGTTTATCGACGAGTTCGGGTACAGTTATCCGGTTCTATTGGACCGCGACGGAACCCTCTCAACGAACTACGGAGTCCGCGGGATTCCCACCTCGTATTTCATCGCCCCCGACGGCACGGTACTCGGTATGCTCCTCGGCACCCGCTACTGGGATGAAACGGAGAACGTCGCGGCAATTCGCCGCATTGTCGAGATAACGGCGGAGCTATGACCGCCGACATCAACCTTGTTCTTGCGTTTGTCGCGGGCCTGCTCTCGTTCCTGTCTCCGTGCGTCCTCCCGTTGATACCGAGTTACCTGTCGTTTGTCAGTGGTGTCAGCTTCCAGGAGCTGTCGGAACGACACGGAGTTGCCCGCAGCGTCATCATGGTGCGGACGGCGTTTTTTGTGCTCGGTTTTTCCATCGTGTTTGTCGTCCTGGGTATTCTGTTTGCCGGGCCGGCGATGCTCTTTTCCGGAGCGTCCCGTTGGATCAATCTCGGTGCCGGTGTCATCGTAATCCTTCTCGGTTTCAACGTGATGTTTGACGTGTTTTCCGGTCTGAACCTTGAACGGCGGATGCAAGTGAGCAAGCGTCCTGCAAACGCCGCGGGGGCGGTTGTTGTGGGCATGGCGTTTGGTGCCGGCTGGAGCCCGTGTATCGGTCCGATTCTCGCGTCAATTCTGCTGCTCGCCGGAAGTCAGGGCGGGACCGGTCGGGCGGCGCTTCTCCTGGCGGTGTATTCCGCCGGGCTTGGCCTGCCCTTCCTGCTTGCGGGGGCCGCGTTTACCCGGGTATCGCGCTCAATACAGCGGATTAAACGCTACTTCCCGCTGATAAAGACGGTGAGCGGCCTCTTTTTGATACTTATCGGTGTACTCATCGCGGTGGGGCGCTTTCAGCAGCTGAACGGGTTTCTATCTGCTACCGCGTATCAGCTGCGCGGATGGAGCGAGGCCAACCCGGACCGTGCCCGACTCCTGCTTGGCGGGGCTACCGTGTTGCTGGGGCTGGTACACCCGGTTGTCAGACTCGTCCGGCGCAGACCGCTTCTCCGCCCGGTGGGGTCCACCGTTGCGGTCGCGCTCATTGCCGTCGGCGTCGCTCAGATCGCCGGTCTTATCGACCTTGCCGCCGTGATCGCCGCCTGGCTGGCGTATCAGGGAGTTTAGCGAGCCGGCGGCGGCTCCCGGTCAACCGCCGCGACGCCCGGAAAAGAGCCGCGCAAACAACCCGCGGGAGACTGTCTCCTCCCCTGCCCGGTAGTCACCGAGGGAAAGCAACCGGGCGCTCCGTTCACGCAGCAGCTGGTCGACCCGCTTTTTGGACAGCTCGTCGTAGGCGCGAAGGACCTGCTGTCGCACCGTCGCGGCGATCGCCTGATGGTCGGTGTGAGCGCCGGCGCCGGGCTCCGCGAGGATGCCGTCGATAATGCGGAAATCCCGAAGGTCAGGCGCGGTCATTTTCATCAGCCCCGCCGCCTGGCGCGCCTTTTTTGCATCCCGCAGCAGGATTGAGGCAAACCCCTCCGGCGATATAACGGAATAGACGGTGTTTTCGAGCATATACACCCGATCGCCAACGCCGATCCCCAAAGCACCCCCGGATCCGCCTTCACCGATTATCACGCAGATGATCGGGGTTCGCAGGGTGGAGAAATCTCGCAGGTTGCGAGCGATCGCCTCACCGATGCCGCGCTCCTCTGCCGCCAGCCCCGGGAACGCCCCCGGCGTATCGATCAGCGTCAGAATCGGCCGGCCAAACCGCTCAGCCTGTTGGGCAAGACGCAGCGCCTTCCGGTACCCCTCGGGATGCGCCATTCCGTAGTTGCGCCGAAGATTCTCTTTCATATTGCGGCCCTTCTGGTGGCCGAGAAAGGTGAAATTGACGCCGCGGATCGTCGCGATCCCACCGACGAGGGCCGGGTCGTCACCGTAGGCGCGATCACCGTGGAGTTCGATAAACCGCTCACTCATCAGCCGGATCATATCCAGCGTCGTCGGCCGTTCCTGGTGGCGCGCGAGCTCCACGCGCTGCCACGCCGTTTCATCTCCGGTCGCCAGTTTTCGGTTCAGACGGTCAATATCCGCACCGATATCGATATTTTCGCGGAGGGCAAGCTCCTGAAGCTCCTGCAGCTTTCCTCGTAGTTCGTCGGACTTCATCGGCCACTCCCCGTGCTGTGTGTATCGATCAGATACGCCAGGGTACTTCGCAGATCGCTCCGCGGAACAACCGCATCCACGAATCCTTTTTCCTGCTGAAACTCCGCCCGCTGGAAGCCCGGCGGGAGCTTCTGCCGGATCGTTCCCTCGATTACCCGCGGTCCGGCGAATCCGATCAGCGCGTTGGGTTCCGCAAGCGTAACATCACCCAGCATTGAAAACGACGCGGTAACGCCCCCGGTGGTCGGGTCGGTCAAAACCACAAACAGCGGTCTCCCCGCCTCAGCAAGCAATCCCGCGGCATGACTCGTTTTGGCCATCTGCATCAGGCTGTATATCCCCTCCTGCATACGGGCGCCGCCACTGGCGGTGAAAATTACGCACGGCAAATCCCTGTCGGCGGCGTACATGATCGCCCGGGCAATCCGTTCTCCCACCACCGATCCCATGCTGCCTCCGAGAAAGGTAAACGACATGATCGCGCACACGAGATCCCGCCCCTCGATCCGGCCGACGCCGGTGGTTACCGCTTCATCAACACCGGTTTTCGATTGGGCCTCGACGATCTTTTCGTCGTACCCGGGAAAGTCGATCGGATTGCGCGGTGTGACATCCCCCGAGATTTCGCTGATCTCGCCGCCGTCCATGAGTGTCCGAATCCGTTCCAGGGCGCTGATGCGGTAATGGTGCCCGCAATGGGGGCACACAAAGAGGTTGAGCGCCAGCTCCTGCTCTTCAACGTGACGATTACAGGAAGGACAACTGTGTTTTGCGGCAACAAATTTCCGATCATCCAGTTGCGGGGTTCGTCGTCTTGAATGGATTTTGTCCGGTAAAAAACGCCGCAGAATCCTTTGGAGTGGAATGGGCCGACTCATACACCGATCTCCTTCTTGATGTATTCGAGCGCATCCGTCCCGAACACTCCGCTCTGGAACACCCGGCTGTTGATGATCTGCCGCTGACGTTCCATATTGGTGGGAATTCCTTCAATCTCGAATTCCGACAGCGCCCGATCCATGCGGGCAAGCCCTTCCTCCCGGTCGCGGCCAAACACGATCAGCTTGGCAACGAGGGAATCGTAGAACGGCGGTACCACCGCTCCGATGTGCAGGAAACTGTCCACGCGCACGCCAAACCCGCCGGGGGGATAGTAATGGGTCACTTTCCCGGGCGCCTGGGCGTTGATTCGGCACTCGAGGGCGTATCCCCGGAGCAGGATATCCTCCTGGGTTATTCGCAGCGGTTCCCCCGCGGCAGCGCGGATCTGCTCCGCGATGATATCAACCCCGGTCACCAGCTCTGTGACCGGATGCTCCACCTGGACCCGGGCGTTTACTTCCATGAAGTAGTGTTTTCCGTCCTCGACCAGAAATTCGATCGTTCCGGCGCCGACGTAGTCCAGCGCGGAAAACATGCGGATCGCGTCCTCGCCCATGCGTGCTCGCAGGTCATCGCCGACGGCGGTTGACGGACTTTCTTCCACCAGTTTCTGGTGATTTTCCTGAACGGAACAGTCCCGCTCGCCAAGATGGACCACCGTGCCAAACGAGTCCGCCAGCACCTGCAGCTCCACGTGACGCGGACTGGTGAGGTATTTTTCAAGATAGACGGTACCGTCGGAAAACGATTTTTCCGCCTCTCCCGAGGCGATCTGGAGAATACCCGCAAGGTCTTCCGGACGCCGACAGATACGCATCCCTTTCCCGCCGCCGCCGGCGGCGGCCTTCACGATCACCGGGTACCCGATCTCTTCGGCAGCCGCAGCGGCGCCGCTGATCTCGGAGACGCTGCCGGCACTTCCCGGTATGACCGGTACGCCGTGTTTGATCGCCGTCTGCTTAGCAACAACTTTGTCGCCCAGCATCGAGATCGTCTCCGAAGGGGGGCCGATAAAGATGAGCCCTGCGTCGGTTACTTCCTTTGCAAAGCGGGCGCTTTCACTGAGAAAGCCGACCCCCGGATGGATCGCGTCGCAATGGCGAACGATTGCGGCGGAGACGAGATTCGGTATGTTGAGATAGCTGTCGGTCGCGGCCGGAGGCCCGATGCACACCGCATCGTCGGCCATGTGTACCGCAAGAGAGTGGCGGTCGGCGTCGGAATAGGCAACGACGCTTTGAATCCCCATCTCGCGACACGCGCGCACGATTCGTACGGCGATCTCACCCCGATTTGCGATGAGGATCGAGGAGATCATACTCGACGGACCTCAACGATCGGCGTCCCGTACTCCACCATGTCACCGTTGTTCAGCTTGAACGCAACGATTTCCATCGTGAACTCCGCTTCCAGCTCGTTCATGACCTTCATCGCCTCGATGATGCAGATGGGCTTGCCCTTTTCCACAACCGATTCTTCCTGGCAGAACGGCGGAGAGTCCGGCGACGGAGAGCGATAAAACGTGCCGACGATCGGTGAGGTGATCACCTCCACGCCGGGCGCCAGTTGGGTCGCGTCGGATTCGGCGCCGCTTTGCGGAGCACCTGCGGGCACGGTACCCGGATCGGCCGTCTGCCCGGTCACGCCGGTCGCAGCGGGATCCCCAACGGGCATCGCCATCGGAGTGGTACCGGCAACGGGCATCGCGTGGGGATGAACCATCATCGGCTGGGTATAGACCGGGTGAGATTCGTCGGCCTTTTTCAACGTCAACGACGCCCCGTCCTGTTCGTACCGGAGCTCGCTGAGAGAACTATCGTCAAATTGTTTCATCAATTTCTTGATTTCTTCAAATGTCATGGTGGACTCCCTCCATCGTTTGCCGTCTGAAGCTATCACGCCGGGGTAACCAAAGTCAAATAAGCGGTCGCGGACCGACAACTTGTCGCAGCTCGAAGAGCGTTCTATTATGGTCCCATGAATGTAAAAGAACTACTACCGCATCGTGATCCGTTCCTGTTTGTGGACGATCTTCTCGAAGTCTCGGATGAACGGATCGTTGGTGTCAGAACGTTTAATCCGGAGGAACCGTTTTTCCAGGGTCATTTTCCCGACTACGCCGTTGTGCCCGGCGTTATTCTGGTGGAGAGCCTGGCCCAATGCGGCGGCGCCGGGGTGAAACACAGCGGCGTCCTCGGTGACAAGCTGTTTTTTCTCGCCTCGGTGAACAACGTCAAACTGCGCCGTCAGGTACGCCCCGGCGATACGGTACGGATGGAGGTGGAGAACCTGCGGATCAGCCCGCGCATGCTGAAACAGAAAGGCCGCGCCCTGGTTGGAGACGAGGTTGCCTGTGAGGCGGAGTGGATGTGTCTCGTGGGGGATGCCCCGGAATAGGCGAGGCGGAACCGGTACTGAAACGGATGCGGTGTCTCACCGGCGAGGCCGTCCGGGACTATTTATTGTCCCGGACAAAGGCGTCGCGAAATCCGCGGTTTCGCACGGTGTAAAGCGCCGACCCTTTTTCGTCCTCGTTCAGGGGGCCCACAAAGATGCGGTACACGGAACTCTCGCTCCCGTCCTGCGGCAGGACTGCCACGGGGTAGCGCTCTCCAAGCCGATCGATCGTCTGTTTGGCGCTGCGGGGGTTTGAAAACGCCGCCACCTGGACGTACGATGAGTTGGCGCGAAGCGCGGTGATCAGCGGAAGATTCGCGCGAGCCCACATCCGCTCGTCGTCAATTCCAGTTGCTGCGGGCGCATCCACCGCTGCGGCCACCGCTTCCGGCTCTGGCTCGGCTTCCGGCTCCGGCTCCGGTTCCGGCTCGTCGGTGGCCTCGGCAACTTCCGGCGCCGCCTCAGGTTCGGCAGGTTCTTCCGGTTCCGGAGGTTCCGGCGGCGGGTCGGGACTGCGGTAGTCTGCCGGTTTCAGCGTAACGATCGCATCATCGGGTATACGCGTCGGTTGCGGGGTATCGCGTTCAACCGGTACGAGGGGCAGCGCGATTTCGTCCGCTGCAAGTTCCCGCGGTTCCGGCGCCACCACCACCGCTTCCGGTGCTTCGAGGTCTTCAACGATCGGTAATTCAACGGTAACGCTCACCGGATTCGGCGGTTCCGGCACTTCGCTGCCGGCATCCGCGATGATCGCCCCGGACAGATCGAATTCCGGCAACGGAGCTGCATCGGTCTCCAACGGCGCCGCGGCGATCTGCTCGCGCCGTAATTCCGCTTCCACTTCTGCCAGACGTTCCGCCAGGGGATCACCCTCGACGGGAGGCGTCACCGCGAGAGCCGGTGAACCGGTGTCGCCCTCCAGATCCACAGCAGGAGGCAACACAAGCGCCACCGCCAGCGGCGGTTGCGGCGTCGGGTTGACCCGCGGCATTGAAACGTCCGGCCCCCTCGTCGCGTCGTCAAGTGTGGCGGCTATGGAGGGTCCCGTTCCGACCACCGCACCATCACCGGCAAAGTCTTCCTCGTCTATGCCGGAGTCGACAACGGAGGTCGGCTCCTCGTCGATTGGCTCATCGTCGATTGGCTCCTCGTCGATTGGTTAAACGTCGATCCGCTCCCCGGCATTCGGTTACGCGTCGGTGTCGTCTCCCGAACCGGCTGCAAACG
>JAQIBO010000377.1 GCA_027859055.1 Spirochaeta sp. | reverse complement strand
GCAACCGCGCAGGCGGAGCAGGCAGAGCTTGCGCGCCTTGCAAGCGCACGCCGACAGGAGATGCAGCGTCTTGCCGAGGACGCTCGGAGCGAGGATCCGGACATCCTGATTGCCACGATAGAACGCCTTGAGGCGGTGATAGAAGAGGTAGAGACGGAGTACGAGGCGGCGTGGCGCCGCACCCGCAGTGAGATCACCGCGTCATTCCAGCCACGTCTTGCAGAACTCAGCAACCAGGAACCGGTCTGGGAGAGCGACGAGGAGTTTAACGCGCGTATCACCCAGGAACGCAACACTCTGAGAGGCGAGCAGACACGGCGCATCAACTCGGCGCAACAAGAGATGGAATCCCAGGAGGAGCAACAAACCGCGGAGATTCGCAGTCAGTTTGAGGATGCCCTTTCCACACTCCGCCGCTCCACATGGACCCTCAAAGGGAGCGACGTAGCGCTGGAGATCGGAGAGTACGACCGCAATACGCGCCAGTGGCCGTTTATTGTGAGTAGTACAAAGGAGTGGCTACCTCTTGAGGGTTATCAGGTTGTCAAAGACTTCAATGGCGAGAATGACCCTCCGGCCGCCGCGATGGAGCTCAACGATGCGGTACAGGCGGGAGCACTTGCCGGAGAAATTACCTGGAATATAGAGCGGGATGAGGAGAACGATCGGTATCTCGTCGTTGCGCAGTCGGCGCGGGTACGCAATATCGTGTCCAACGGGATCGTTGAAAGTGAGTATCCGCGGCAGAACGTGAGCGCGTTCCCGCCAAGGGACCGCGTTGCTGAGGCGGAGTCTATCGTTGGGACCGTACGGGTGATATTGTCTGGATTTTCTGGGCCGGTGACGATCCTGGTCGACGGAGAAGAGGCAACAACCGTAGCGAGTGATGCTGTGACGCCTCAATTGCAGATTGAAGAAGGCGAGCGTATCGTCGTCGCGAGCGACGGGGTAGGAAGTATTCGACGCGTGAGTACTTCTATCCGTGCGGGGGCAACGATCGCGCTACGGGTGCAGGGATTACCGGGGATATACGTAGAAGGAGGCACGTTCCGCATGGGGACGTCGAGCGGCGGAGGCTCGGACGAGCGTCCGGTCCATACGGTCTCTCTTGATCCCTTCATCATCATGCAGACCGAGGTTACCTTTACCGAGTACGATCGCTTTGCCGGGGCGACCGGAGCTGACCGTCCGGATGACGAGGGATGGGGCCGTGGCGCGCGGCCGGTTATCAACGTGAGTTGGTACGACGCGGTACGTTACGCCAACTGGTTGAGTGAGCAGAATGGACTGACCCCGGCGTACCGGATCAACGGAAACAATGTCACGTGGAACCGGAGTGCCGACGGGTGGCGATTGCCGACGGAAGCGGAGTGGGAGTACGCAGCGCGAGGGGGACAGGATGCGCGGGACACCACCTACGCCGGCAGCAACGACGCAGATGACGTGGCGTGGTATGACCGTAATTCAAGTGGGCGGACACGGCCGGTAGGACAAAAGCAGGCCAACGAGCTGGGGTTAAACGACATGAGCGGCAACGTGTGGGAGTGGTGCTGGGATTGGTACGACAACGACTACTATGACGACTCGCCGCAGAATGATCCTACCGGGCCGGTCTCCGGCAGTTACCGCGTCTTTCGTGGCGGCAGTTGGTTCCTCGACGCGAGTGGCACGCGGGTAGCCTATCGCTGCGGCAACAGCCCGGGCTACTCGTCCGACAACCGCGGGTTCCGGCTTGTCCGCGATTGAGTTCACAGCGAGTAGAGGAGGGACGGCGGCTCTGGGCGGGCGGAGCCGCCCGGAGCAAGCAGGCCCGAGGGGCGGTACCTACATAGCGTGATAGGAGCGGGCCGTGGCGACCGTTTTCGGGCGCCACGGCGCGTAGCCCAGATGTCAGTACGATCTGTCCACCGCACGGTAAAAAAAAGTAGCATATGCAGTACAAAGTATTTCGGGTGCCGGTACACAACCCGGAGGAAGCACAGGAAGAACTCAACGCGTTTCTGCATTGTCCGCGATGAGCTCACATGAGATGCGCACCGTTATCGGGTAGCAACGCTACGTGCGCAATAGGTGAACAGACCACGCCCGTGTCCGTCGGTATGGACGTCCATACGCGAGCGGACAAACAAGAGTTGACACCCCGAGCCGGTAGCCGTTACGCGAGGGTCCGGGGTGTTTTTGTGTCTGTTCCATCGGATTCCCTCGGTAAATCGCGCATCTACTGTCACGACCGGCACCGATCTTTCTATCGCCGTTGCGATGCCGTGCGGGATACGATACGCCCAACGGTTTTCCGCGATGGAAGACGGGGTAGATATATCCATACACATGCTGTGTGTGTTACGATAGATGCATGAAAGCGCGTACTAATGTGAGTGTCGACAAGGAGCTTCTGGAAACGGCCCGCAAGCACGGCCTCCAGCTCTCACGGATTCTGGAGGACGCGCTACGGTTGCGTATCGCTGATGAGGCCGCCGCGCGCTGGCGGGAGGAAAACCGGGAACGGATTCGCGATTACGCATCGACAATCGATGAACACGGTGTCCTGGGCGATGAGTTTCGCGATTTCTGATGGCACAATTTGATCTCCACACCAATACCAACCGAAATACCAGGACCCGGACACCCTATCTCTTGGACGTACAATCAGACGCGACGTCGGTCCTACCGACCCGCGTTGTCTGCCCGGTTCGTCCGGAGTCGGCGCTTTCGGCGACTCCCATCGATCGAGTTCATCTCGTTGTGTCCGTAGAGATGGGCTCTTTCGTTATCTTCGTTACGGAACTCACCGCCGTACCGGTCGGGGTCCTCGGACCGGTTGTGTCGTCGCTCCAAGCACACCGTCAGGATGTTGTCTCGGCGATCGATCTTCTGATAACCGGGTTTTAAGGACAACGGAGAACGGCGTCAAGAAATGTCGTCAATCACGAATGAAATACACGGGTCTCTGCGAGGGCGCGGTGGTCCTCGATCGGAACGAAGTTCGTTTTCAAACGTCCGGATCGGCTCGATTCCCGGTAAAGGACCTGGATACAGCTGTCTCCTCGAGGTGCGCATCGCGTGAGAAACGAGGAGGCCATAGGCTCCGGTATCCTTAAAGGCGCGTTTTCCTGTATCGCCCCGGTACCTTATCAACAAAAAACACTGACCCCGTACTCGGTAAATCGCGCATCTGCTGTCACGACCGGCACCGATCGTTCTATCGCCGCTGCGATGATGAACCGGTCGGCCGGGTCGGAGTGAATCGCAGGTAGGCGGGTGGCGCTGATCATCGTCTGTGCGGTCAGTGACAGCACCTCAAGCCGGTGGTGCTGGATAGCACGGTGCCACCACTCCTCAGAGGGAATCGCGAGAGAGAGCTTACCCTTTTTGTATTTGATAGCGATTTCAAACGCGCTTATCGCCGAGACGGTAACGTCCTGTTCCTTGTCGATGCGGAGGAGGGTTTCTTCCGTGAGTCGCCCGCTTCCTTGAGCGAGCCATAGGAGCGCGCACGTGTCGAGGATAATCAATCGATATCTCCCCATTCGTTATTCGCGAGGTCTTCTATCGGATCATAATTGAGAACGGTGCGAGACAGGATCGGATCAACGGTCGTGCGCTCTTTCTGCTCGCGCTTGCGCAACTCTGCGACCGGTACGCCGTTACGGCTGATAATATATACCTCGCCCTCAGACACTTCCTGAAGGATGCGGGAAAGGTGGGTTTTTGCCTCGTGTGTGTTCACGGTTTTCATATGTTTAGTTTAATAGACTAAGTCATATCAGGCAAACTTGGTGGGGCGGCGCCCGGGATCGATCGGACTGCGCGTGGGATACGGACGCGCTACCTCGTCCGGTGGTTTCAGAAAGATGCGTGTCTCATCTATTCCGGTGACGAAACGGGGCAGCAGAAGGTCGCTCGTCTCCTGAGCTGGCGAGAGGTACACACCGTACTCACCAATCGTTTCCGCCCGGAGCCTTGATCGTAAGGAATGATATTTACGAGTGCCGGCCGTTAGCCACCCCTATCAGGTCCACCGATGCAACGCTTTTCTTTTTTTTCAGCTTTCTCGTACCCACAATAGGAATTAAGGACGTAAAAATTCCTGAGGAGGTTGGTACGTGTCTGAAATCACTGAAGGTCAAATGGTAAGTGGTACGTGGCTTAGCGAGAACGTTGTGCCGGAATCCCGAGTCGTGTTGGCACGGTTCCGGACTACCACCGGCGCGCTTTCCGAGGATCCTTCCATACCGGCAATAGACTTTGCCGACGTTGATGCCGCACTTGTAGTCGGTGGCGTCACTATCGCCTGTGGGGTTCTTGTGAACCGTTCCGGAGAGTGGTGTTTGGAGATCACGCATCGTGCCGAGGAGGAGAATGAACATGGCTATTGAGGCAGTGGCGAATCTGAACGACGCGCGGGTACGGGTTGATGCGCGCCTGGGTAGTGCGGAAATGACGGTCGGTACTCTGCGAGAGCTCGGTGTCGGCAACCTCCTTGAACTCGATCGGATGACACACGATGCGATCGACCTGCGAGTTGGCGATGTTGTAATCGCCCGCGGCGAAGTGGTTGTGATCGATGAGACGCTTGCGGTACGTATCACCGAGGTCCCATCATGAGCGAAACCCTGTCACAGGACCAGATCGACCATCTTCTTACAACACTTGAATTTCGGGACTACGCCGAGTCGCCTGGCCACGAACCGGAGCCCTACGACTTCGGTCGTCCCTTGTTGTTCTCGCGCCGACATATCCTCACGACCGGTGCTATTCACGAAGATTTCGCGCTGTGGTGCGGCCCACATCTCTCATCCGTCCTGCGCGCGGGAGCACTCGTACACGTAGCGAGTGTTGATCAGATGACCTACGAAGAGTTCAGACGATCGTTTCCAACGCCAACGCCGATGGCGGTTCTCACGATGTCGCCACTATCAGGGTCGGTACTTCTCGAAATCGACCCTGCCGTTACCGCTTCAATCGTGGAGCACATGTGCGGTGGAGCTGTCTCCGATATCTGTGGAACGCCGGCGTACACCGATATTCAGAACGCCCTCTTGCATCAGGCGGTGGCCGGGGTGCTTCCGGGGATCCAATACGCATGGGCGCCGCTACTACAGCTCAACCCGACGGTCATCCGCATACAGACAAACCCCGCTGTGGAAAGGGGCACGCCGTCCTCAATGACGGTCCTTGTTGTTTCATTCGATATCTGTGTCGGAGCGGTGGAAGGGCATATGAGGATGTGTCTTCCGTACGCTACGGTAGAACCGATCCTGGATCAATTGTCCCAACCTCGGGAGCAACGCGGCACACCTGTTGCCTCGGTACCGGCGCGTGGAATCATGGATTCGATCGAACTCGAGGCGGAGGTGTGGACGGCGCCTGAGCAACTGAACCTGGGTTCCCTCGAGAATCTCGGTGTCGGCGATCTGATTGCGCTGCCGGAGGTCTCCCGCGGTCAGTTGCATCTCGACATCGGCGGTACCACCGTCTGCGACATAGCACGCCACGACGAAGGACCGCTTGAGGCGATCCCACGGACTCCGGCGCCACAGGTGAAGAAACCACCGGTACCCCTGGGACTGGAGGAAGAGTTGCGGGAACCCCCAGCTCAACCTTCGTACCAGAACGTGTCGGCGGATCTGGCGAACGAAGAGCCGCTGCGGTGGCTCAAGCGCGGGGAGTGGGAACCATCGATCCTCGCAAAGGTCCTCAGTCGGGAGCATCCCCAGACGATCGCGATGGTCCTCGCGGATGTTCCGCCCGTCCCCGGGGCGCACATCGCTCGCGAGCTTCCAGAAGATGTGCAAACGGACGTGATGGCGCGGTTAACCTCTTTGGGTGCCGTGGATGTAACCGTGTTATTGACAGTTTCCCAGTACCTGCACATTGCTTACGAGGGCCAGCAGGCAGCCGAGTCTGCAGCGGCGGAACGCGCCCGACGAGCGGGAGAACTCCTCGATGCGTACAAGGGGAGCCCATAGACGGCGCTCCGGGCGTGTAACGGTGGTCTCCCTGGGGACGGAGGAATACCTGGAAGCGATCGAACGCGTCAGCGGAGAAGGGCTGGTCAGCGGTATCGTGTATGACGCGCTTCACCTGATCGCGGCCGAGCGTGCCGGATGCGAGCGGATCTATACCTTGAACGTGGATCACTTCCAAAGACTGGGAGACGACGTAATCGCGGTTTCCGCTCCGTAAACGTCATCGCCTGTCGTATTGCAACAGGAACTCCTCTTGTGCCACCGCCTCCGGATACGACCCGACCGCCCAGAGCTCTCCCGCGGCGTCGGCGTACCGATAGCCGAGCCCCATCAATACCGCGACGCCGAAGGTGCCGGTGCGTCCGCGCCCGGCGGTGCAGTGGACGAAGATCCGCTCACCGGCGGCGATGAGCTCCCCGACGTGTCGAGCCTGCTCCCAAAAGAGGGGAGTGACCTCCGGCGCGGGAGCGTGGTAATCCTCGATCGGAATGTCGATGAGGGTGATCGGATAAAGACCCGGACCGACCGCCTCGCGGGCCATCCCTCCCGTCTCACGCACCTCCCGCCGCCAGCGGTGATACTCCGGCGAAAGCCGCTTAATCTCCTCAGTTGGATTCAGACAGACGACGGTATGGATCTCCGCGGAACGAAGTTCGTTTGCAAACGTCCGGATCGGCTCGATACCCGGTAACGGACCAAGATACAGCTGTCGCCGCCAGGTGCGCATCGCGTTAGAAGCCAAGGAGGCCCCGGGCACCGGGATCTTTGAAGGCGCGTTTCTGGTAGGACTCGGGGTGGTGGGCGAGGGTGGTGCCGCAGTGGGGGCAGGTTGTCTGTGTTTTGTGGCACTCCTCACAGATGTAATAGTCGTGTTTTTTACAGTGATAATGCCCGTCGTGGGCGGTGTCGAGTTTTGTGTTGCACGTGGCGCATCGTTTGGTCATCGGATACCTCCGTATAAATTATTGTAAAATGATTGGTGGCAAAAAGAAATATTGTCGCGATTTCTGGTATGCTATTATGTGAAGAGTGCCGCGTTTGCAATGGGCGGTACCAAGGAGTTACAACAGCATGATCGATAGCAAGCGAGGCGATATACGTGGAACGGACCTGTCGCAGGAGCTCGCCGACCTGCGTCGGGAAGGGGATCGCCTGGTAGCGAACGAGCGTGTCTGGATTGCCGACGCAACGCGACTGGCTGGCGACGGCGTGGCTCCGGAGGAGGATGTGCCGAACGAGAATCTTTTTGATACGGCGTTTTTCTTGCGGTACGGGAGCATGCGCAGCGCCGCCTCGCATATACCGTGCCCGATGGCGTAGCGGGCACGGCTGCGGGGAGGACGGTTCATTTTGATCGATTGGGAGACGACGTTTCGATGATCATTCGTATCCAGGTGGCCGCGGCGATCCTCGCGCTGGAGACGTCAGATTTATCGGTGGGGACGGAGGTTGACGTCCCATACGGCGACGATGATGACACAATGTACCGCCCAATCGGTACTACGATCGACGCGCGGCTCGCCGGATTGATTGTGCAGGTGTTACCGGACGTGGGGTTTTCGGAACATAACGGTATCGCGACCCTCCGCGGTGTGGTGTTGCCACCGTCGTTTACACCAACGATGATGTGTGTGTCGTGGAGCGGGTAGAAACGGTGACGCGTTGTTATGGACTCGATTGCGGGAGGATATAGGATGGATCGTTTTGTGAGTCGGATGGGTGCATTGGTCGTATCATTTTTTGTCATATTCGGGATCGCACCGATCACTGCGCAACGGTGGGTCGACACGTTTGGTGCGGAGACGCAGTACCGGCCGCCGGTGTTTTTGAGTGGATACGGTACGTCCGATCTACCGTCCTCGGGGGAACGCCTCGAGGCAGCTCGGGCGGACGCGCTATCGCAGCTCTCCCGGAAGATCCGCATTCAGATAACCAGCGAGGAATCGATCCGCACGATAGATTCCGGCGAGAGCGCACAGACTCGCTACATCAATACGATCCAGACGGCGAGTCGTCTGGAGATCACCGGGGCGAACTTCGAGATCGAGGAGAAACGCGGCCGAACGCACGCGCTGGCGTGGATCGAGATCGACCGGTTGCGCGATTCTTTTATTGTGCAACAGGAGCGCGCTATCGAAACGATCCAGACGGTCCTACCCGAGATCGACCGGAGCATACAAGCAGGGGCGTTGGAAAGTGCGGAGGGGCAGCTTGTCCGGCTGGATACCGCATTCTCCGAGCTTGTCGACAACCGGTCGGTGGTTCGCGCGCTCGATCTATTGGGCGGCCGTTACCGACCGGCGGAATCGGGGGTATCGTTGGGCCGGGCAGGTGCCGGTGTCAGCGATAGCAGCGGTGATGACGACGGTGATCGCGGCGGCGAGAATCGGCTCTCTTTGCAGGAGGAGATCGAACGACGGCGTGTCGCGTTGGATCAGTTTGCACCGGCTGATGTCGGGCAAGCCGCGCAGTATATGGCGCGCCTCCTCGCAGGACAGTTTGGCCGGGTCGAACGCGTGACGCCGCTATTGTACGAGGATGCGGATTTCTCGAGTGCCTTTGGGAGCAGGATGTCCGCGGAGATTACAAGCGCGATTTCCCGCCGGACGTTGGAAGGAACGGGATCGGTCGTTGTCCGGGGGAGTTATTGGCCTGAGGATGAGCGTGTCGCGATCCACGTTGTCGCGCGAGATATCGAATCCGGTCGTACCGTTGCAGCTGCGCAGACCTCGATACCTCGGAGCGCCGTGGAGTCCGCCTCACTGCGACCGGCCAATATGGATCAGGCAATAGCGGCCGGGCGGGCGCTCCTGAACGATCAGATCGTCGATGGGGGACTCGATCTCGAAGTGTGGACGGACAAAGGGCGCGACGAACGGGCCCTGGTATTTGAAGAGGAAGAGTACGTTCAGTTTTATTTCCGGGTGAACCAACCTGCGTTCTTGCGATTGAGTTACGTGCTGGCCTCGGGCGAGACGGTGCTTCTGGAAGATCGATTCTATATCGGTATCGATAGAGTGAACCGGGTAGTCGCGTTGCCGTACCGCTTTGAGGTGGTACCGCCCTTTGGAGTGGAGCGGCTTATCGTGACCGGTCATACGATGGAGCCGCCTCCCGCAGATGCATATCCCCAGGTAATCGACGGACAACGCTATGAGGTGTTTGGCAGTCCCGGCGCTGCGGTCGCGCGTACCCGCGGGCTGGTCAGGGAGCGTCCGCCCGAGGATCAGAGTGCCGCAGGTGTGGCGGAGGCAAGTCTGTCGCTCACGACGATCGCACGCTCACCTGGACGGTAGGAGTCCGGAGAGCTTGCGGAGAGGTAAGATATGTCACGATGTAA
>JAQIBO010000339.1 GCA_027859055.1 Spirochaeta sp. | reverse complement strand
CCGAAGATGTTCACCTCCATCGACCATGCTCGATCCTGGTACGCGGATTTCGCTCATTGGTACAATACCGAGCATCTTCATTCAGGCCTCGGATATGTAACACCCCAACAACGCCGTTCCGGCGAAGCCGATCAGATCTACGCCATCTGAAACGAAACCATTGTCGACGCCCGTGAGAGAAATCCTTTACGCTGGCGGCGCAATCGAACCTTCTCGTACACCAGCAAGGCGGTGTCATTCGAATACCGACCCTTGGCTCAGGCAGCCTGATGACATCCGTTCAAATACTTGCGAAATCTATCTTGACACATTCCGCCCCCTCCCTATTATTCCAAGCACAGACCGAATATGAACAGGAGGGACTGAAATGATTCGGACATTCGGATTGCACTGGCGACGAGATTGCGTTGACTGGGGCCGACAGAACCGGAGTGGTACATTGCTGGGGGCGGCTTCCCGCTCATCGCGAGCGAAGCACATTGATTTTCGTGAGCAGCGCGGCATCTACGTGCTGTATTCCGAGTTTGAGACGGTGTATATCGGCCAGACCGGAGGTGGTGATCAGCGGCTCTTCCTGCGGCTGAGGCAACATCTTTCGGACCACCTCAGCGAGCGGTGGGACCGGTTCTCGTGGTTTGGTACGCAACGGGTGACAAATGCCGGACAACTGTCGATAGATACCGCCGCCGTTCATGAAGAGATCACTGCAGTTCTCAACATCCTGGAAGCCACGGCCATCGCGATCGCCGAGCCGCGTCTCAACCTGCAAAGGGGAAAATGGGGGCAGGCCAAACAGTATTTTCAAATCTGCTCAGAGCATCCGTTCTACATTTCGGACGTCGACGACGCGGAGAGTGAAGATGGGTAGCACTGATACGACAGTACACCAGCGCGGGCTACGGTAACGAGTTGGCGAGAAACGCGTCCTGCTGATCGGTTTCCGGGTAGGACCCGACCTGGTTCATCACAGCGCCGGTTGGCGCGCACCCGTCGTCGACGGGAACGTCGAAATGTCTCAACTTCGAATGTGGTACGCGGTATCGACGCCAGTCGCGATACTCGGGAGAGAGGAGACTGATCTCGTCTTCAGGATTGAGGCAGACGATCGCAGTTATCCCGGCCTTGTCGAGTTCGTTCAACCAGTCTTGCATAGGAATCTCGGTTCCCGGCATTGAGCCGAGGAAGAGCGTGTTGTGCCAGTTACGGAACATTGATCCCCCGATCTGAGCGAAGGAGGTTCGAAAGTACTGCACTTCGGGTATCTTCAGATTCGAGTACCGATTCTCTGCAGAGGCGAAAGGAGGCGTTCGGGAGGCCTCCACCTGCGACCTGACGCACGAGGTGTGACGGTGTGTCGGGGATATCGTGGAGGCCCGCGCCGGATACTGACCTCGTGATTGCGGATTCTTCCAACGGATCCACCATGAACAACACCACATCCGGTTGAAGCACGGCAAGCTCCAGCGAAATGAGTGATCGGGAAATCTCTGCGACGGACGCCTCATCGATTGGTGATCCTGTCGCAATCTGAATCTTGATCAGATCGTTCCAGAGAGGTTCAATCGATTGGTTATCGACGGGGGCGTCGTGGGCGCGTGTTCCCTGGAGCCTCGTGATCCACTCAGCGGTCATCCGAGACTGAGTGGCGATCCGTGCCTGGGCGTAATCGGGGTAATTCGAAACTGCGTCGAGACGCGCGATATCAGCCGGAAAACCATGTCCGCGGCTGTGAAACCAATCCCGGGTCTGTTGTGGCATGATCGGTGTACAACCCGTTGATTCGAGCCCGAATACCATGATGCGCGGTCGAGAGCGTCGGTATTGCTCGGATGCCTTGATCAGCAGCGGGAGCGGGAGGATCGGTTGGTGTGATGCGACGGCATCAGCCAGCCCGCCGTAGCGCGCGAGGGCTCCATCGTATCCCGCGTCGAGGCCGGTCTCGATGCGCCACATTTCAAGCGCCTGGAAGAGGCGGACTGTGACAGCGGGATCGTCCGCGGTGCTGAACAGTTCGACCGCGAGAGGGCCCGAGTACTGAATCTCGCCGATGACGATCGTCGGGCCCTCGGATACAACACCGTCTTCGATCCATTCGTGCAGTTCGTCCGCGACGGACAGAAAGGTATCGGCATCGAAAACCCGCGCGAAGTGCCCGAACGCCGCGACGTCCGGATTGAGCGTGCCGTTCTTATGCGGATATGCGATCCAGATTCGACAGTTGAGGATACCTGCGATTGACCGAACCGTATCGATGAGCGCTCTGTCGTTGCTATAGACGAGGATTGTTTTGGAAGCGTTCATCGGCTTTCGGTAGCAGGAAGGATCCGTCTTGTTCGGTTCCGACGAGTTCCACGCCTTTCCCTTGCAGCCACAAGTAACCAAGAAGCCACGCGACCCGGGCGTCGAAAGCGTCGTCGGACCAATTTTCAGGCTCTGGTTGATGAGAGATCGAGTGCATCTTCTCAAGGTGTACCCACATTTCTTCCGTCGTCTGGCGGGTTTTTTTAGCGGAAATACCACTTCCTTTGTACGGTCGCCACTTGCCTGAATTCTTTAGCCAGATATAGGCGGCGAGGGTTGGGTGGACTTCTGTGACAGCCCACTGGTGGTCTCGCAGTTGCTCTTTCGAAAAGACAGGGAACAACGGAAGCTGATCGAAGGATGCATCGAAGCGGCCTACACGAGGAAGACCTAGCACGTTTCGCGAGATGACCCAGTGCGACAATCCGGAAAAACCAAGCACGGATACACCGGCTACTTTCGACGCTTTCGCTATCTCTGGGTAGTTTGACTCGTTTCCGGTCCGTTCGATTGGTCGGGTCGTCAAACTTTCGGTCTTTTCACCTTTAGTGGTCGACTCTACAACCAAAGCATCAGGGTCTCGAAGTCCCGACAACGGTGCATCCCAACAGACAAGGCATGAGTCAGTTCCGAACGGCTTCTTGCCGCACTCGCCTTGTGCGGCTTGAGACGGCAACATCTCCCGAAGTTTCGACGGCGTCATCATTCGATCGATCCCAAGCTCCGGCGCAAACACATACGAGCCCTTTCCTGATGCCGGATCGATTCCAATAACAACTCGGTGCGGGTTCATGTTTTCTTCCTTTGATGAATTGTCATTTTCCATCGCTTCCTTCGCCTCCCATCCGCACAAACTCCCGCTGCTCCGGCGTCTCTGGGTACGACCTTACCGCCCTGATTTCAGCATACGCTTCATCGTAGCTGTACCCCAGCTTCATCAGGACCGCCACAGCAAACATCCCGGTACGGCCGATTCCTGCACCGCAGTGTATGAAGACGCGCTCTCCGGCACGGATTGATGCGGCGACTTCCTCGGCGCGCTTCCAGAATACCGGCACCTGAAACGTCACGGGGACGCTGAAGTCGTCGATGGGAAGGCGGATGATCTGCACATCCGTCGCCGCGCTGTGTGCCCCCTCATGACGGGCCAGCCACGCAGCGTATTCCGGACTTTCGTCCGCGATCTGCTCGTCCGGCGCCAGACATACGACGGTACCGATCACGTGTTCCTTCATCTCCCGCTCCCATTGCGCAAAGTCACCCTGGGGTCGTCCCTTTTTCTTGCGTCCCGGCATCGCGTCCAGAAACAGTCTATCATTCCATGTTCTCATACTCATACCGGCAGTCTATTCCTTGGTATACGACATAGAGTGTCATTGGTCTCAGGATTCGCGTGGATTACCACAGTCCGATCTTCCGGTAATGCTCGGCATTACGCGGGAACGGATCGCCCGTAGTCCAGCCCTCGTGTTCCAGATCGGAGAGAATGTGCCGACGGGCTACCGGTTCCGCCTCCGGTCCGAACTTCGCGACCGCTTCTCGTATTCCTTCCTCATGATGCCGAAGAAACCGATGGCGAGAACCGTACGGTTTCTGCCCGGCAAACTCGTCCAACCAGCGGTGCACCTCTTCCCATCGGCGACCGAAGAGGCGTTCAGACTCATCACAATGGTATTCAAATGATGGCATGCGTTATTTGTACCGCTCCGCGGCTCCCGCAAACCACTCCCGGGCGCGTTCTCTCAGCTCCGCCGGTTCAAGGATCTCCGCGTTGGGACCCCACTGGGAGACCCAGTAGAGCACCTGGGACTGCTGGTTGGTGCGGAAGCGGACGATGATGCTCCCGCCGGGGAGGCGCTCTACCTCCTGGTCGTTGTGCCATCGTCGCTCGGGGATCTTGGACGCCGCCTCGCCGTCGAAACGGACCGCGATGTCCACGGCGCCTTCGCTGACGAAGACTCCGAATGAGGGGTCGATATGATCCTCCACCGAGAATCCCTCGGGAGGCGTGAACGATTCCTTCCGGAGTCTGGCTTTCTTGATCCGGAAGAGGGCGTAGATGCGCACTTCCTCGTGGTGGTGGGACCAGCAGAGCAGATACCACTCACCGCGGTGACCGACAAGGTGCAGGGGATCGATGACGCGGATCGCGGGGTCGTCGTGTCCCGGGGCTTTGTAATGGATCGCGATCGTCCGATGCTTGTAGAGCCCCTCCCGGACCACCGACCACACATTCTTGTCGATACGGGTGACGGGGTCCGAGATCACCGAGACGTGGGCGATGAGATCCTCGGAGCTGATCGAGACATTGTCCGGCAGGAGGGTGGTGAGGCGCTCATAGACCGAGCGGAGTTCGTCGTACCAGGGGCTGTTCCGGTACCCTTCGAGGGCGCGGTCACTCACCATGAGGGCCATCAGATCGCCTTCGGTGAGGTCGAGAGCCGGAATCTGCCAGCTGAGGTCAGAATAGTAATAGCCGTGTCGACGCGGGTCGTACTCTATGGGAGCTCCCCGGTCGCGCATTTCATCCATGTCGCGCTCAATCGTCCGTTTACTCACCGATTCTCCGTACTCTTCGCTCAGGCCCCGAACGATATCCGTTCCGGAGGGGTAGTCCTGCCGATACCGCAGGCGTGAGTCGATGTAGTGTTGTCGTCTTGTGATCGCGCGGTGGCTCATGATTTCTCTCCGGGGTCTGGGAAGGAATGTGGGTTAGGTTTGTTTATCAATAGCATGGCGCTCATCCTCTTTCTTCCACAGTGCCACGTTTGAAAGTCTATGACGAATCGCTGATTCCGGTTGTCCTTCTCGGCGCATTTGCCGTTCCAGGTGATTGAGAAGCACCGGATCGTCTTCGAAATCGATATGAACTCCCGGGAACGGTGGGAAACCGTGGTCAGGGAACTCCTGATCGTTTGCAATGAGAAGGAAAGTCCCCTGGAAGGGAATCGAACCGTCTTGAATCTTTTGAAGTGCAGACAGTACATCGGGATACAGGATGTTGGTGCGGAAGACGTCGTCCCAGACGTGCACGGCACTGGGGTATGCCGCTACTTTGTCCACGATCGGTCGGTCGGTCTCGAGGATCGTATAGTCGTGCTCGACGGGTTCGATGCCATTGCGCTCAAACAATTGGCGAATGGCGGTCCGTTTTCCGATTCCGAAGTATCCCAGGATCTGGAATACCCGTATCTCAGGATTGCGAATCGCCCGGTCGACGTGATCCGCCATCAACTCTATCGCATCGTCCTCGGTCAGCCTTATGATGTTCATCTCTCCTCCTCTGTAAGCATTGTTCTGGAAAACATCCTTCGAATCAGCTGCCGGTCAACGCTCGAAGCGGGACACGGTCGGCGTCGTCTACATCTCTATTCCGTTCGCGGAGTTCTTCCGTCGGTATCGATCTGCGTGGGGGCTTTCCCGGGCGGGTATAGATCGGTGCACCAGGGCCGTTGTAGAGAACTTCGATTTCGCCATCAGAACCCAGGAACAATGCGATGAGATAGTCGAATGCTGGTTCTTTGAGACCCAACCCGAGTGTCTTCCGTTGCGTCATCTTCACCTGAACGTGTTTATCGTCCGACGCGACAAAATCGTGGTTTTTGGTACCCGTACCGATTTTGGTCATATCGAAATGCGCGAATGCATAGGCTTCTCCGATGTCACCGACAAGATTCCCATCGAGAGTGAATTTCCAATGCGTGAAACGCTCACTCAGACGACTGCGAGCCATCTGAAGGTCCTTTACCGCGTTGCGAATTTCGTACTCCGTATCCATCATTGATCAACTCCTTCTTAGATAGTGTAGAATTAGATATTATATCGCTCAATTAATAAAAACCTATCCCCCGCGTGCGATCTCTACTGCGCGCATTGGCCAGTATCTCCTCGACGATAGTGGGAGCAGGTAACGCGTCCGGCGACGAGTCCGGGTGATTCGCCGTTCCCGGCGCGCTCCCATGCACGCCACGGTCGAGTGCTTCCATTTCCAACATCTCCGCAGCGGTCGCGAGGTCGCTCATCATGAGGGGCGGTCCCTGTTTGAGGGCTGCGAGGTCGTCGGCGGTAAAAGTGACATCCGGGAAGATGTGGGCTAGGGCGCCCGGCAGGACCTCGTCACTGATCGGGCCGAAGGTGACGTGTTTGTGAAAACGGCGGCGGAGGGCGGGGTCCACGCTGTCCACGCGGTTGGTGCAGGCGATGAAGATCCCGTTGAACTCCTGGATCTGCTGGAGGAACTCGGCGATTTGACTGTGCTCCCAGGAGCGCCGGGCGATGGAGCGGTCGTAGAGGAGGGCGTCCGCCTCGTCGAGGACAAGGACCGACCCCGCCTGCGCGGCGGCGCGGAAGGCGGCGGCGATCTGTTTCTCAGAATCACCGACCCACTTGGAGAGAAGGTCCGATGGGCGCTTAAGGATGACGTCCCGTCCCAGACGTTTGGCGAGCCACAGGGCGTACTGCGTTTTGCCGCCTCCGGGAGGCCCGCCAAACAGGAGTCTCAGACCTGCGCCGGTTTGCGCGCGGTGTAACGCCTGGCGTTCGACTCGATTCAGGGATTCCGAGGGGGAACAGAAGCGCGGGTCAAAGGAGGGGGTGACCGTCGGCAGGCCGCGGACGTCGTGGGAGAGGGCACCTGAGGAGATCTGGTCGATGTAGGCGGAGACGCGATCACGGGTGTCTGCGGGCGAGAGTTCCTGGGCGTCGAGTTCTGCAGCGATGATCCGGGCGGTGCGGTCGATCGCGGCGGGGGTGATGTCGTAACGGGCGGCGAGGTCGCGCGTCCAGTTGGCGGTGTCGGGGGCGGAGGAGCCGGCGGTGAACGAGCCGCTGTCCGCCCCGTCACCGGCCAGCGGCGCGAGGCGTTCTGTAAGCATCCGGACGCGGGTGTCTATCGAGGGGTGGGGAAAGGCGAAGA
>JAQIBO010000319.1 GCA_027859055.1 Spirochaeta sp. | reverse complement strand
GTCTCATACCGCGTCTGCGCGTCGCTCGGGTCCACGCTGCCGCGGGAGACGTGGTCGCCGCCGGCCAATCCCTTGCCCGCATCGACCCGGACGCCGCGCAGACGCGGTATGAGACCGCGGTCCTCTCCGAGCGGCTTGCCCGGGAGACGTGGGAGCGGGAACAGCGGTTCCTGGAGCAGGGCAATTCATTCCGGTTGAAAGTGGATCAGGCGCACCTTGCGTGGTTGCAGGCGCGCTCAGCGCTGCTGGACGCCCAACGGGTGCGTGAGTCCGCCTTCGCCGAAACACCGATTGCCGGTACCGTCGTGCGGCGGCACATCGATCCAAACGACGATCTGGAACCGGGGGACCCGACGTTCGATATCGCCGATCTGCAGACGATGCGAATCACCGTCGGGGTTCCCGAGCAAGACATGACCGGCGTCCGGGAGCTCGACGAGGCGGAGGTGATCTTTCCGGCGATTCCCGGACGGACCTTTACCGGTACGCCGACAGGGTTTTCCCGCACCCGATCGGAACAGACGTTGACCTACGCGGTGGAAATAGAAGTGGCCAACCCCGACGGCTTGATCCTGCCCGGGCAGACCGCGCGGGTCCGCCTGGCCCTCCGCCGCTACCCCGACGCGATAACGGTTCCGTCCGCCGCGGTGCTCACCCGAAACGGCGAGACCGCGGTCCTTGTGGTTCGCAACGCATCGGTACGCCACGTTCCGGTGGAGGTCGGCGTCTCGGGCGAGACGGAGACGGTGATCACCGCCGGGCTTACGCCGGGGGACCGGATCGTCACCGAGGGGATCAATCGACTTCCCGACGGCGCGCTGGTGGAAATCATCAACTGATCACGGCCCGGCGCCCGGCCGGGCGTCACTACACAACGGAATAACAGGGTATCCACATGATCCGACTCTTTATACAGAAACATATGGCGGTGTTCTCACTGTCCGTCCTTATCGTCATCGTCGGCGTGATCGCCTACGTCACCATTCCCCGCGAGTCCTCTCCGGAGATCAAGCAACCGTATATTTTCATCACGACCACGTGGGCGGGAGTGTCCGCCACGGAAATTGAGACGCTGGTCACCCAGCCGATCGAAAAGGAACTGGAGGGGATGAACGGGCTGGCGGAACTGACCAGCGAAAGCCGGCAGAACGTGTCGTTTATCTTTGCCGAGTTCTCCTCCGACGTGTCGGTGGAAGCGGCGTTGCGGCGCACCAAGGACCGGGTTGATATCGCGCGGCCCGCGCTTCCTGAAGACGCCAATGATCCGAATGTGCGGGAGTTCAGCGTTTCCGACTGGCCGATGTTTGTGGTCGTGCTCTCCCATCCCGACGGTATCGGGGTGATCGACGGTGCGGCAAAGATCGTTCGTGACGAACTGAACGGCCTGCCCGGCGTGCTCGACGTTGATATAGCCGGTAATACCGCCCGGGAACTGGCGATCGAACTTGACCCGTACCGCATGGCCTCCCACGGGTTTTCCATCGACGAGGTGACCGGTGCGATTGGACGGGAACACGTCACCATACCCGGGGGCGTCCTGAAAAACCCGGAAAAGAACTACGCTATTGCGGTTACCGGCGAGATCTCCGATCCGCGTCAGTTCGGTGAAATTACCGTCACCGGCCGCACCGGTGCCCAGGTTCCGCTCTCGGAGATCGCCAACGTGGCGTTTCAGGATACCGACGCCAGCACCTATTCCCGCCTCAACGGAACGCCGGCGATTACGCTGAGCGTGAAAAAACGGCTGGGAGCCAACATCCTGGACCTCGCCGACGCCGCCAACGCCCGGATCGAGGAGTTGCGTCCAACCCTCCCGGCGGGGACGGAGGTGTTTGTTTCCTACGATGAAAGCACCTACATCCGGGATATGCTTGCGGACCTGGAAAACAACATGGTCACCGGCTTTATCCTCGTGTTGCTGGTGACGATCCTTTTTCTGGGATTTCGGAACAGTTTGTTTGTGTCGATGGCGATTCCCCTTTCGATGCTGTTGTCGTTTTTCATTCTGCAGCTCATGGGCATCACCCTCAATACGATCGTCCTGTTCAGTCTGATTCTGGCACTGGGTATGCTGGTGGATAACGGTATCGTTATCGTGGAAAACATCTTTCGCCACCAGGCGATGGGGAAAAGTCGCGTGCAGTCCGCCATCGACGGCGCCGGCGAGGTTGCCGGGCCGATCGCCGCCAGTACGTTGACCACGCTGCTGGCGTTTTTCCCGATCATGTTCATGCCGGGCATGATGGGCGATTTCATGAGTTACCTTCCCAAGACGGTCATTGTGGTCCTCGCCTCGTCGCTGTTTATCGCACTGGTGATCAACCCCACCTTTTGCGCCACTTTTCTGACCGTTACTGACCGGCAGCGCCAAAAAATGGAGGGCGGCGGCGGGTTTGCCCGCGTTCAGAACGCGTACACCCGGTTGCTGAAACGGGCGACGCGTCACAGTCTCAAAACGGTGGCAGCGGTGACGGTGGTAGTTGTTGCCGGATTTGTCGCGTACGGGGTGCTGGCAGCGGAAGTGCTCTTTTTCCCCGAACAGGACCCGGAGCGGGCGCGAATTGAACTGGAGGCGCCGCAGGGAACGCCGCTGGAGCGAACCGACGCGGTCGTGCGCGAGGTGGAAGCGCTGATTCCGGAGGTGGAAATGTCGATGCGCAGTTTTGAGGCGGTCTCGGGACGCGGCGGAGGCAGCGGCGGCAGCGACCGCGGAGAAATCAACATCTCCTTTGCGCCGTACGCCGACAGGGAGATATCCGGTGCCGTTGCGATCGGTCGGTTGCAGGAGCGCCTGCGAGGTATTACCGGCGCGGTCATTTACGTCCAGGAGGGCAACTCCGGCCCGCCCACCGGTGACGACATTTCTTATGAAATCCGTGGAGAGGACTACGCGGTGATGGGTGAGATCGCGGCGGAGCTGACCGATATCCTCACACCCTACGCCGACTCGTTTAAGGAGATCCGGAACGACTTTGAAGCGGACCTCCCGGAGGTGGCGGTCAACATAGACCGCCGGACCGCGGCGCACTACGGCCTCAGCACCGCCGCGATCGCCCGTACAATTCGCACCGCCGTCAACGGGTCAACGGTGGGATCCTTTCGCCATGAGAACGAAGAATACGACATCGTTGTGCGCTACCGTGACGATGCGCGTGACTCTTTGAGCATGTTGCGCAATATCGAGGTGATCGCATCCGACGGGCGCCGGGTGCCGCTGAGCGCGGTTGCCGCGATTGAGCATCAGTCCAGCGTCAGTGTTATCAAGCGGCGCAATCTCAACCGGGCGGTCAACATCGGCGCCAACTTTCGTCCCGATACGGAAACGCGCACCGAAATCGTCACTGCGGTGGACCAACAGGTCGAGGAGCTGAACGCCCGCCTTCCAGCGGGGTATACGATCGGCGCCGGCGCGGGATTTGACGTCAGAAACGAATCGACGACGTTCCTGATCCAGGCGTTTGTCATGGCGATTTTCCTGATCTTTATCGTGCTGGTGGCCCAGTTCAACTCCCTGGCAGACCCGTTTATTATCCTCTATGCGGTGTTTCTGAGCCTTGGGGGGGTGATGTGGGGCTTTGCCCTTGGCGGGCAGAACTTTGTGATCATCATGTCCGGAATCGGATCGATCGCGCTGGCCGGTGTCGCGGTGAACAACTGCATCGTCCTGGTGGACTACACGCACAAGCTCATTCGCGAGGGATCGCCATGGCGGGACGCGGTGGTGGAGGCGGGACGAACCCGCCTCCGGCCGGTCATTCTCACCGCCCTGACCACGGTGCTGGCGTTGCTGCCAATGGCGGTCGGGGTGAGTTTTGATATCCACACGTTCCGAATCGTCATTGGAAGCGAGTCCGCCGAAGTCTGGAAGGCGTTTGCCTGGACGATGCTCTACGGCCTCACCTTTGCCACCGTTACCACGCTGGTCGTGGTCCCGGCGATGCTGGCGCTGAAGTATCGCGTGCTGGAAAAACGGCGTCCCACCGCTATTTCAGGGTGAAAAACGCCGGTTCGTTGCCGCTCCTCCATTTGATGTTGCAGCCCATGCTCGGCTGCTGATCGGTGAGGGGCGGCTCGCCGCTCAGGACCGCGTCCACCGCGGTGCTGAGGTCCGCGCCGGTGACCGGTTCGTCGTTGCCGGGCCGCGATCCGTCAAACTGACCCCGGTACACCAGGGTGTGCTCGGCATCAAAGAGAAAGAAGTCCGGTGTACATGCCGCTGCGTCCTCCGGTTGCGCGGCAATGTCGTTGGAGCTGATCAGGACAACGCCTGCCTCTTGACTAGATAAGATTGACACATACAAAGGTTGTATGTACCATCACTATATGCCCGAAAAGACGAGTACGGTAAACATTTCCTTCCGCCAGGATCTGCTCAAGCAGATCGATGAGGTTGCCCGCACCGAATCGCGTTCGCGCTCGGAACTCGTGCGAGAGGCGGCGCGCATGTACATTGAGCGGAAGCGGAGGATGGACTCAGTAATCGAATTGATCCGAGAAACAGTCCGTCAGCGCGGGATCACCGAAGACGACGTAGCGGCTGAGGTTGCTGCGGTTCGCGCTGAGCGAGCGCAGCGTACGTCGTGATCGCCACCATAGACACCAACGTCCTCGTGTCCGGTGTGTTCTTTGGTGGCGTTCCTGGCACGATCGTGACGGCGGCGCGCGAAGGGGTTTTCACGCTTGCGATGACGCCGCTCCTTCTGAGTGAACTCCGCGAAGTGTTGTCACGGGCGAAGTTCGGGCTTACTCCGGATGCGGTTCAGTTACTGATGGATGGCATAGAGGACTCCGCTACCATAGTGTACCCAAACAGACGCTATCAGGTAGTGGCACGTGACCCGGATGATGATGCGGTGGTCGACTGCGCAGTGGAGTCAGGCTCATTGTACATCGTCAGCGGTGACGCTCACCTGACCGAGATGGATGTGGTCCAGGGAGTTACCGTGGTCACGCCGAAGCAGTTTGTGGATCTTCTCAAGCTGGGATAGACCGAACCGGGACGGCTCACGGCACAGGCAGGACGGGCAGCGCGGAACGCCTGCCACGGTTCAATACGTAGTGACGGATTCTGCATGTACCCCTATACTGGCACCAAGACGCCTATGAAACTGGTCATTTTTGTACTGAACAGGGAAGAACTCCTCGAGCGCGTCCTTGAAGCGTATGTTGAGGCGGGCATCGAGGGTGCCACGATCCTTGATTCCGAGGGCATGGGGCGCTTCCTGACCTATGAGGTCCCCCTCTTTGCCGACTTCAAAGAGTTCATGAAGGGCAATAAACCGTACAACAAGACGATCTTTTCGGTCGTTCGCGATGCGGAGGCGATTGAACGCCTCCGGGCGTTGCTGGACGAGATCTGCGGAGGGTTGTCGTCACCGGGAACGGGGATCCTGTTCAGCGTCCCCGTCGACTTTGCAACCGGTCTGGTAGGAGGAGATGACCAGTGATTGAACGGATCAGTGACGCGCTGGAACCTGCATGTATCAAGTTGGACGTCCAGGGACGCAAAAAGCCGGAAATTATCGCGGAATTGGTGCAGATCTTCGCCGACGCCGGAAAAATTGATGCCTCCGGAGTGATTACCGAACAGGTGCAGGAACGGGAAGCGATGATGAGCACCGGAATCGGTGGCGGTATCGCCGTCCCGCACTGCCTCTCCCCGGCGGTGGATGAAACGATTCTCGCCTTCGGGCGCCATCGCAAGGGTGCCAAGTTTGACGCGGTGGACAAAAAGCCGGTGCGGTTGTTTTTCATCATGATTGGCCCCACCGGCGCCCATTCGGAGCATTTGCGCCTCCTGAGCAAGCTGTCGCGTCTGCTCCACGATGAGACGCTCAAGTCCGGCCTCCTCAAGGCGGCGTCTCCCGAGGAGGTTATCTCGCTCTTTGCGGAACGCGAGGGAGGCGGTGCCGGTGGATCGTGAGCTTCGATGGAATCTGACCCGCGTGTTTCTAACCACCGTATACCTTTTTGGTGGGTGGCTCCTGTTTACCTGGAGTGTCGCGCCGCGCTCGCTTCTTCTGGGGGGCGTGTTCAGCTTTGCCGTTGCGTTGATCACCTTTCAGCTCTTTATCGAAGAAGACGAGGTGGCGCGACGGTCTCACGTACCGCAGCTCCATTTTCTCGTTATCTATGTGGTGGTCCTCGTGTTCATGATGTACGTGGCCAGTTTCCGCGTCCTGTGGAACATTTTGCGCGGCCGGATAAATCCGGGAGTTGTCCATTTCCGAACCCGCCTGCGCAGTGATATCGCCCGCGTTGCACTGAGTAACTCGATCACTCTCACACCCGGTACTATCTCCTTGCTGATAGACGACGACCATCTGATCGTCCATTGGCTGGACGCCCGGACCACCCACTCCCGCTATGCGTCCGAACTGATCGCCGGGCGCTTCGAGGCGCTCCTGAAACGGGTCTGGATATGAACGGACTGGAAATGAGTGATCTCATGACCCGCGCACTCACCTGGACCGTGTGGTTTTTCCTCGGCTCCGCGGTGGTGAGCCTGGTACGGGCGATTATCGGCCCAACCGTGGCAGACCGGATGACCGCGCTCAACATGGTTGCCGCCCAGATTCTCGCCATCCTGGTGGTCGTCGCGGTGCGGGAGGGACGGACCAGTTATCTTGATGTGGCGCTTGTCTACGACATTTTCGGTTTTATCGGGACGCTGGCGATGGCGCGGTACTTTTCGCGTCACGACGCGGGGAGGGCGTGATGGTTGTCGACTGGATCGCGTTGGGGTTTCTTGCACTGGGTGTGGTATTTGGTGTGATGGGCAACCTGGGAGTTTTGGTGTTTCCCGACGTATATACACGGCTGCAGGCGTCATCCACAGCGAGTACCACTTCGGTGCTCTCCGTCTTTGTGGCGATGATGGTGATCTCCGGGTTCACTCAGATGACCGGGAAAATCGCGGTGATCACCGTGTTCTTTCTTGTTACCAGTCCGATCGCCGCCCACATCATCGGCCGGTTCGCCTGGGAGGCGGGGGTGAACCCGTGGCGGCGGAGTTATCAGGAACGGCAACGGCTGCGAGAGGAAGACGACGATGGTTAATGTGCTCCTCATCCTGATGCTGGTATTGGCAGTCCTTGCGCTGGTGGTGCCGGATCTTCTTGTCAGCGTGATTCTTCTGTCCGTGTTCAGCCTGGTGAGTTGTCTCTTTTTTTTCGTCCTTGGCGCGCCGGATGTGGCACTGACCGAGGCTGCCGTGGGCACAGGTATCGGTACGGTCGTCTTTATCTGGACCGTCCACAAGACGCGAAGGAGGGGCGATGAGGCGCGTCGCTGAACTGGCCGCGATCGTCGTAATTGCGCTGTTTCTTTTCGCCGCGCTGACGCCTGCCGCGCCGGAGGGCACCGCTGCGCGGGAATACGTTGTTGAAAACGGCGTGCGCGAGACGGGGGCGGTTAACCTGGTGACGGCGATCTATCTGGGATACCGCGTCTTTGACACGTTTGGTGAGACCGTCGTCCTTCTGCTGGCGGTCTCAGGCGTCACGTTTCTGGTGGAGTACCGGCGATGAGAAAGACCGATATTCTCGATGTGCTTGTTCGCAAACTGGCGCCGTACATGTTTCTTTTCGGCCTGTACCTGGTGAGTTACGGTGACGTTTCACCGGGCGGAGGTTTTCAGGGCGGGGTGGTGATCGCCTCCGGGGTGATTCTCCTTGCGATGGGACGGGACATCAGTGCCGCTGCAGATCTTTTCCCGGAACGACGCCTGTTGCTGCTTGAGGCGATCGCGTTTCTGCTGCTTCTTGGCGCGGTGATCGTCACGCCGGTGGCGCGATCGGTGTTTGTACTCAATCTGCTTATCGGGCTGAAGGTTGCCGCCGGGGTGAGTCTCATCTCGCTGCATCTGTTTCGTCAGGGGTAATGCAATGAACGTAACGTGGTATCTGATCGGCGCGGTCTTTCTTGTGGGCCTGTGGGGCGTGATCGCCGAGGGCAACATTATCAAAAAGATCATCGCGTTAAGTATTTCCAACAGCGCGATCATCATGCTCTTTATCTACTTCGGCTCCCGCTCCGGGAACACCGCGCCGATTCTCACGGGAGCGCTGGCCACAGACACAACGACCGACGACATCGTGGCAGGAGTCTCCCTCGTACCGGTGGATCCGATTCCCCAGGCGCTGACCCTGACGGCTATCGTGGTGGGGATCTGTGTGGTCGCGCTGGCGCTGGTTCTGGCGTACCGCCTCTATGAGCGCTACGGTACCCTCGACGCGACGGAGCTGGAAACGCTGGTCTGGAAGCGCGATGAATAGTGTAGCC
>JAQIBO010000177.1 GCA_027859055.1 Spirochaeta sp. | reverse complement strand
GCGAAGCTACGGGATCGCATGCGGTTCGAACTCAAGGACGTTCAGCGGCGATTCAATCAGACGATCATCTATGTGACCCACGATCAGGACGAGGCTATGGCGGTATCCGATCGTATCGTGCTGATGAACAAGGGGACTATTCAGCAGACCGCGCCGCCCCGGGAGATCTACCACCGTCCCGGGAATCTCTTCAGCGCTCGCTTTATCGGTCGGTCCAACTTTGTGGCCGGTGCGATATCGGACACAGTGGCCGGGACCTGCGTGATAGAACTCTCCGGAAAGGATGCGTCGATTTCCGTAGATCCGGCAAACAACGTCCCACTCCGCGCCGGCGATGAGGTTGAGGCGGTGATCCGCTACCAGGATGTGAAGGTATCTACCACGAAAACTGACAATACGGTGTATGGTACCGTTGTCGCGTCAACCTATCTGGGCGGCGCCGTTCTGTACGAGTTCGAGACGAGTGCCGGTTTCCTCTTTGCTGAAACCGATGACGCGATCGATCTTCCCTACGGAACGGAGGTTTATCTCCAGCTATCCAGTGTTCACGTTTTTCCGTTGGCGTCTCCCGTGACGGGGTCGGAGTAATAACCGACCATCATGATACAAGAGGAAGAAGCGATCCGATTCGTTCAGCTCACAGATTCCCACGTCCGGGCGGACGACCGGTTCTTCCGGGGAGTGGATACGATCGAGGCTCTCGGGCAGGCGGTGGCGATGATAGACGATACGGTTCGGTTCGTCGTTCATACGGGGGACCTTATCTCCCGCCCGGCGGACACAGAATCGTACGAGGTCTATCGGTCGATCGTTGAAGGAGTCGGTTGCCCGATCCGGCATATCCCCGGCAACCACGATGACACGCAACTCATGAAGACGGCGCTCGGCGGTGACGGTGAATATCCGTGGGATTTTACGATCCAGGGTGTGCGTTTTATCGGTCTCGACAGCGCCAGCGGGGTACTGGGTACAGACCAGCTCAACCGGCTGGCGACGCTGCTTACCAACAAAGAACCCGCGGTCGTGTTTCTTCACCACCACCTGTGTCCGATGGATCGGTCCTGGTTGAATCAGTTTGCGCTGGAAGATACCGACGCGCTGGCAGAGGTTCTCGATGGGGCGCGGGCACGGGTTCTTGCCCTGATACACGGACACATCCATTTCGACGGGACCTTTGATTTTCATGGGATCCCGGTGTATTCCGCGCCGGCGCTGACGGCGCAGTTTGATCCCTACGGAGAATTCCTCGACATTTCGCCCGGTCCCCCGGCGTTCGTGGAGTTTACCCTGTCTCGTAACCAAGAGCTCGTCCGGACCGTTCGGACCGTTCGGGCGTGTGAAGAACGAAGGAGCTGAACGATGAAGAACGAGATTCTTGGAGCTGTTCTGGACTACGCAAAAGCCGCCGGCGAGATAGCGATCGCCGAGCAGAAAAACCTGTCGGCGCACCTCAAGCCCGATGACAGCTACGTGACCGATGTGGATCTGCGGCTCTCCGAGCTTGCGTTCAGATCTTTCTCTGGTGTTGTTCCCGAGAGCCAGATCGTTTCAGAAGAGCGTCTGGACAACCTTCGCACGGTGGATGAGGGGCGCGACAGCGGGAATATTACGGTATTTATCGATCCTATCGATGGTACGCGTAACTATTTTCACAACATGCCGCTGTACGGGATTTCGGTGGGAGTGTTCAGGGACCGGATTCCGTGGCTGGGCGTTGTCGCGTTCCCTGGACTCGACGAGCTGTTTTATTGCGATGACGATAACGCGTACCTGGTGACCGGAACGTTCCGGGGGAACCGGACACAGACGATTCTTTCCGGGGAAGACGCGGAACTCAATACCAATGCGGTGGTACTCCTCGCAAACAGTTACGTTCGGAAGTATCGGTGGAGTTACGATGTCTGCACCGCTATGGTTACCGCGTGCGTGTCACTCAATCTGTGCTGGCCGATGTTGCGGCGCGGGATCGGGACGATCATTGGCGACCATATCTGGGACTTTGCCGGAAGCTGGCCGGTGTTGCAGCATCTCGGGTTTGAGTTCCGTGGGATCGAGACGGGGAAGCGCATGGAACGCTACGACCCGGGCGACTACAACCCCGAGAATCTCATGCTGAAAGAACCGGTGCTCGTTTCCCGCCCGAACCACTTTAACGCGCTTCGGCAGGGGGTCGTTGAAGGGGCGTGGGTCCGTTAGACTTGGTACGGAAGGTAAGAGAAGGTATGGAACTTGTCCGATTTAAACAGCGCGATCGCAACTCCGTCGAGATCAAAACGCGATACAGGATCGATCGCGGTGCCGGTGCAACTAACAGTTACACGCTGCGCTTTTATCTGTTTTTCCCCAATACGTTCGGGATCAACCCCGGGACTTATGATCAGCGCTCGTTTCTTCGCCAGCTGCGCGCATATCTGCGATTCGATACGCCGCACTTTACGATAGATGAACTGCTTGATCCGTTGTCGGACTGGTCGCCGCTTGTGCGTCTGCAGAAGATCGTACGACCGGACCGAAACAGTGGTATTGAGATCGATCGGGACCGGTTCGTCTACGAATCGAAACTGCTCGGCTGCGTTTACAAGTCGCTCCTGCGCGATTACACCCAGAAAATGAAAGATTCCCCGGAGCTGGTTGACGACGGGACGATCAAGAAACTCCACGAGGTGCCTCGACAATTCCGACGTACGCTTGACGATCTTGCCCGACGTGATCCCGATACCGCTCTGGCGCAGCACGCTGATATTATTGACGAGCATCTCTCTCTCCTCCTGAGCCGCTATCTGGTTCTTCTCCTGCACGACCGGGATCACGCCGTAGAAGAGTCGGTCGGATCCAAGCGAATCGCCAAGACCGCCCAGAAGGAAGAACAGTACAGACAATCGCGCAATTTCCCGAGCGTGTCCTCTTTGATCCGATCGGAGCGGCAGTTCGAGGAGTACGTATACCGCGAGAAAATGCTCAAGAAGTACGTAACGGAAGCGCTGTTCTTTGAAGTCTCCCGTACCAATACAGCAAAGCGAACTGAACACCTCCTTTACGCGATTGCCGCGGGTATTGCGATGTTTGTGGCGACGGGGATCGCTTTCATAGGGCAGCGGCATTACGGCAATCTGACCACGTCGCTCTTTGTTCTGCTTGTGGTCGGGTATATGGTCAAGGATCGGATCAAGGACCTGTTCCGGGATGTTCTTACCCGTTCTATGGGTTCGTTCTTTACGATCCGCAAGAGTGTGATCAGGGATCGGAGACGATCCCGCCGACACAGACGGATCGCCGTTCTCCACGAGCGGATCGGGTTCCGCCATGAAGGACAACTCCCCGACGCGGTTGTGGAGGCGAGAAATCGTGGCCACTTTGAGCGCGTCCTCTTCGCGTCCGAGAACGAATACGCCCTGCTGTACGCGAAAAGAATCCGCTTGAACTCCCGTACGATCGCGTCGCTGCACACCCGTGTTGATGCGGTGGCAGATATCAACGTGCTGGACCTGAGACCGTTCCTGCAGAATCTGGGCGCCCAGTACGGGATAGTCCCTCTGGATGAAGGGAAGCGACAGCTCCGTCCCCGGGTGGTCAAGCGCGTGTATCATCTCAATATAATTCTCGAGTACGAGAGTTCTACCGGAACGACGCTTCAGAGGTATCGGCTGATCGTGGACGGGGAGGGGATCAAACGGATCGAATCGGTCGGTGATACCGGGACTGTGGAACATGGGACCTGGGCGCTCGCCGACGAGATAGGTGACCTCGACGACGACGATCGCTGAGTGAGATAGCCTAGCAGCTGGGCGAGCGCTTCTCTACGTGCGGCGACTATCTCCAGGGCGTCGCGCGGATACGCTGCACCAATCCCGAATGCGGTCACGACTACTTCCGTCCCTTCTCGTGTAAGGGATTC
>JAQIBO010000028.1 GCA_027859055.1 Spirochaeta sp. | reverse complement strand
GTCCAACGAGCGCAACAGTTACCCCCGCCGCCTCAAGCCCGGTGCGCACCGCCTCCGAGAGCTCGCGGGCGATCTTCCGGCGACTCGGGGGAACCATGGACGTGCCGGAGCGTTGGTCCTGAGGCGGGAACGGATCGTCTCGTGAAAAACCGGTCGCGATACCGGGTACCTCCCCGTCCAAAATACCATGCTCCGCCGCTGCAGGCCACACCCGAACGAATAGTGTATACTATTCACGTTACGTGAAGTCACGCCGTTGAAATGCCGGGAAAAGCGGCCAAATGGCTTC
Source organism: Spirochaeta sp. (assembly GCA_027859055.1). GTDB lineage: Bacteria > Spirochaetota > Spirochaetia > DSM-27196 > Alkalispirochaetaceae > Alkalispirochaeta. Next base: position 2,446 of record JAQIBO010000028.1, on the reverse strand, counting down.
AAATCGGCCGATTTTCAAGGCACGGAATTTGCTATGTATGTAGATATGGAGACGATCCTCCTTGTTGACGATGAACCGGGCGTACTCGCTGGACAACAGAACCTCCTCGCGTTGAACGGGTATACCGCGATCCGGACCGCCGAAACGATAGAGGCGGCGCGGACCCTCCTTGCGGAAGAGCCGATCGCCCTGATTCTTCTTGATCTGACGCTGCAGCACGGGTCCGGCATAACCCTTCTTGAAGAGGTCCAGCACCGATTTCCCGGCACCGTCGTTATTGTGGTGACCGGCGCGGCGGATATCGCAACCGCCGTATCGTGCATGCGTAAAGGGGCGTACGACTTCCTGGTAAAAGGGACGGATACCGGACGCCTCCCGTCCACCGTTAAAAACGCGTTGGAGCACCGGCGGGTGCTTGCGGAGAACGCACTTCTGCGGGAGGCGTTTACCGACCCGGCTCCGCGCAGTCCGGCCGCCTTTACCGAGTTTCTCACCCAGGATGAACACGTTCGGCGCCTCTTTTTGTATCTCGAGGCGGTAGCAGCGCTCTCCGACCCGATCCTCGTCACCGGCGAGACCGGGGTGGGAAAAGAACTGGTCGCCCGCGGAATCCACGCGCAAAGCGGCCGCACAGGGCTCTTTGTCCCGGTCAACCTGGGCGGCGTGGACGATCACGCGTTTACCGACACGCTCTTTGGCCACCGGAAGGGCGCGTTTACCGGTGCCGACGCCCGGTGGGACGGCCTCGTCGCCCAGGCGGCAGAGGGGACGCTCTTCTTTGATGAGATTGGAGAGATGCCGGTGGAATCACAGGCGCGTCTCCTGCGGCTGCTCGACACCGGTGAATATATGCCCCTCGGCCTCGACACGCCGGTCTACTCACGCGCCCGGATCATATGTGCCACCAACCGTGACCTTTCAACGGCTGTGGCTGACGGCACGTTCCGGCGCGACCTGTACTACCGGATCGCTACCCACCACGTTGCGATACCGCCGCTACGAGACCGCCCCGGCGACATCCACCTGATCGCCACCGATACTGTCCGGCGCGAGGGAGAACGCCTCGGCCGGGACGGCGCAGATCTGCCGGACGCGATTCTGACGGCGTTCACGCGCTTACCCCTGCCGGGAAACGTGCGGGAACTGAAACAGATTATCCTTCGCGGGTTGATATCCGGCAGTTGGGACGGCGTGGAAACCGAACACGAAGCAGGAGAGGCCCCCGGTGGCGACGTGCCTGATGGCGACGCGTCCGGCGGTGACCCGCCGCCAACCGGTGCTCCGGGGGTTACCTTCGGTGACACGCTCCCGACACCGGAACTCCTCGTAGACCTCCTCCTCCTGGAGGCGAACCGCCGCCATCCGCACAGCCGCACCGCCGCGGCTTCTGCAATAAGTCTGTCCCCGCAGGCTTTTGCAAACCGCTGGAAGCGGATGGAAGAGCGTGGGCGTGTCCCGCGCAGTAATTGCGATTCGTGAATCCCTAAACGCCCTCATTTCACGATTGGTGAATTATCGCAGAAAACCTTCTTTCCAGACCCTGAAACAGACCGATTATTGGCCGTTTTTTTGGCGCAACTATTGCTTTGTCTCTTCCAGGAGGTCTTCGTATGGTCATTGGGAAGTCGCACAAACACAGGATACCGCTTCGAGCATATGTACTCATCGTTTTGTTCGCCAGTCTGTCCGTACCGCTCATGGCGAATGGTCCCGGGCGGGGAGAACTGTCGAAACGACCCGGTAATGGAATTGAATATCTCCGCGTTCGGTACAACCTGTCACAACTGATGGGGGAGGCCGTCGTCAACGGCGTATTTGAATGGCGTGCCGAACCGGGGTACCAGACCGAGCTGCCGTCAACGGCAATGGTGTGGTTGACGGTAACAAACCGGATGGGTGCCGGGTATATCCGCATCGCCCCGACGATCCCGGACAGCGGCGACGGTTTCGGAATGAACTCGCCCGGCAGCCCCGCGTGGAACCGGCTTATCGCGCAGGAGTTTCAGGGAACCAGGGGAAGCCGGTGGGTCGATGCCGACACGGCAGTAGCGTTCTGGCGCGAAGGCTTCCGCGTCACCGATATCGATCTGGTGTGGTGACTATCATGAAATACGGAATAAGAAAACTGAGTACTGCTTTGTTGCTGTGCGCGGCCTCGATCACGCCGTTGATTGCGCAGGTTCCTGCGGTTGTGTCAGGCGCGGTTGATCGGAGCCTCGCGACTATCGCTGTTCCGAGGCTGCAGACTGAGGAGGCAGCGCAACGTTTGACCGATGCTTTGAACGCAATCGCCCGGCGTCACGCTGAATCCGAAACGTCAGGGGCCGGTGGCGACCGGCAGGTAGTCGAGGATTCGGCGATTGAGTTCATTCGTTGGTTGGAGTCGATCGGCGTCGACTCATTTGACGACCTGGAAAGTGCCGCTGACCTCTTTGAACTCGTAGCG
>JAQIBO010000018.1 GCA_027859055.1 Spirochaeta sp. | reverse complement strand
GAGACGGTCGCTTCGGTACTCGCCGGCGGGAATATCGAAAGTGCGGCGCAAAATATGGCTGCAGCTCGTGACGGCGCTCACACCGGCGAAGTTTCACCGGCAATGCTCAAAGACGTTGGCGCCACATCGGTGATCCTGGGACACTCGGAGCGCCGACACGTGTACGGTGAATCCGACGAACTGATCAACACGAAGGTACACCTGGCGCTCGAGGAGAATCTGGACGTCATTCTCTGTATCGGTGAAACGCTGGACGAGCGCGAGGCGGGGCGTGTTGACGATGTCAATCGCCGACAACTGACCGGCGGTCTGGCGGGGATCGGCGCGGATAAACTCCCGCGTATCACCATCGCATACGAACCGGTCTGGGCGATCGGCACCGGAAAGACGGCAACCCCTGAAGACGCCGATACGGTACACGCGGCGGTGCGTAAAATCGTTGCCGACCTGTACAGTGCCGCCGCCGCCGAGGAGATCATTATCCAGTACGGTGGTTCTGTGAAGCCGGACAACGTTCAGGGATTGATGGCAAAGGAAAACATTGACGGCGCCCTTGTCGGCGGGGCTTCGTTAAAGATCGATACGTTTGTACCGATTGCAACATTCGAAAAGTAGAGGGTTACATGGGAATTCTTGGTATCGTGCTGATGGTCATTTTCGTTCTGAGCGCTCTGCTCCTCGTCATCGTGGTACTCCTCCAGGATGAGGCCGGGGATGGTCTTGGCGGTATTTTCGGAGGCGGCGGCGGCTCACAAGTGGGGAATCGGAGCGGCAATATTCTCACCCGTATCACCAGTGTGTTGGCAGCGGTCTTTCTGCTGAGCTCTTTTGGCCTCGCCTGGTTGAATCGCACGCCTGACAGCGGTGATGTTGAGGCGGCTGCGCGGCGCCTTGAGGCGCAGTCAGGGGAATCCGGCGTTCAATGGTGGGTTACCGACGAAGACGACACTGAAGGTCAGTAGTCCGCTATGCGCGTGGCAGTTGTCTTTTTCGGAGGTGCCAGCCGTGATCGGATCTTCGATCTTGCCAAAGGGCTTGCAACGGGGATAGAGCGCCTGGGTCACGACGTTGACCTTATTGACGGAGAGAAAGACGTTAACACCAAACTCACCGGATACGCGTACATCGCCGTTGGAACCGGTGGGACCTCATTTTTCGGCGGTAAAATCGCCCCTGCTGTCGGTCAGTACCTGTCGGGCGCTGGGATCGTCGGTGGCAAAAACTCGTTTGCGTTCACTCCGACGCGACCGTTCGGCGCAATGAAAGTATTGCGCACGCTGATGGGCGTCATGGAGCATGAAGGGATGTTTATTCGGTACTCTGAAGTGCTGCGTTCCCGTTCCGAAGCCGAAATGGTCGCAACCCGTCTCAAACTGGATCATTGAGCAACTACTACCACATCCTTGGCGTCCCTGTTGATGCCGGCCATGAAGAGATTCGCTACGCCTACCGTCGCCAGGTAAAGGCAGTCCATCCGGACGTGCACAACGGTGATCCCGGTAGCGTTGAGCGAATGAAAGCGGTGGTGCTCGCGTGGGAAATTCTCAGTGATCCTCTACGGCGTGAAGAGTACGACCGTATACACGGCATTCGACCCGATGCACCGGATGAGTTTGACTACGCGGAGTTTTTGCGGTCGAACCGGGACGACCACGAGTCGCAGTCGAAACTGGTCTTTTACGATTTGCTCCATGACAATCCCGAAGAAGCGCTGCAAATCTACGACACGTTGGTGGCTACCAACGATTTCGAACTATCTGCATATCTCGGCCGTGAGGATTTTATGGATTGCGCGTTCCTCCTCGCCGAGGAGTATGAGTCACGAGACGAATATCGTCGCGCGTTTTTGCTACTCTCGGCGATAGTGCGTTTTGAGCGCCAGAAACCGTATTTCCGGCATTTTATGCAGGACGTCTATGAACGGCTTCGATCCATCGTGTGTTTCAAAATGGTGGAAACTGAGCCGCATGAAACGGTACTCACCTATCTGAATCAGATGATCAACTGGGACCTCCCGAAACGAGAAGTTGCGTTCTGTTACAAGAAAGCTGCAGAGATCTATCTTGAAGAGGGCGAGCGGCGGAAAGCGTTCCGGTATCTCCAGCGTGGCCTGAAACTGGACAATCGCCTGGCAGGGGTAAAAAAATTGCAACAGGAACTCGGTTATTTTGAAACCGCATGATATGGTGGACACTATGAAATCGCATAGAACATTTCAGCACGTTGTCATCGTGTTGCTTCTTACAGTGGTATCATCGTTCTTACCGGCACAGGTTCTTGACCGGCCGGTGGCGATCGTTCGACTTACTGAAACGGTAAACATCGGGCAGCGGCAACTCCGTCAGGACGTGGAGATGATTGAGCGTCAGGCGGGACGGGCACTTACGACAAGCGAACGCGCCGAACTGCTGGAAGAGCGGATCAACGGGGTGCTTCTCAATCAGGCTGCATCGCGGGCGAACGTTCGCGTTTCCGACGAGGAGATCCAGCAGGCGATCGCCGCGCAACGGCAGTCCCTCGGACAACCGGTCAGCGACCGCCAGTTCGAACAACTGGTAGAGGAGCAAATGGGGCTCTCGTGGGACACGTTCGTTGCAGAGATCACCAATCGTCTTGTTCAGGAAAAGTTCGTGCTTGAACGCGCTCAGGGGCAATTTGACGCGATTCAGGAACCCAGTACTGAGGAGACCCGTTTCGTATACGAGACAAACGCACAGGAGTTCTTCAATCCGTTAATGGTGCGTTTTGAACACCTCTTTTTCGACGTTCGCGGGCAAAGCGATGCGGAGGCCGCCGAATTACGCCGGAAAGCTGCAGGAATGGCGCGACAGCTCTCGCGGGGCACAACGGATTTTCGTACATTGATGCGCGAGAGCCTGGACGACGTCTCCTACGCTGGAGGTGATTTCGGGTACCTGGTAAACGGTGATCAGGAAGCGGTTCAGCGCCTCGGCCGCGCCTTCACAGAAGCGGTATTTCGCCTTGACGAGGATGAAGTGTCGTCCCTGATCGAGAGCAATGTGGGATTTCACATCGTGCGGGTAACCGACCGACGACCGCCGCGACTGCCGGGTTTGAACGACCCGGTTCTGCCGGGAGAAAGTATCACGGTGCGACAACAAGTCAGAGCGTTCGTAATGAACCGGCGGCAGCAGGAGATCTTTGAGGAGACCGTTTCCTCGGTTGTAGCGGAGCTTCGTGATGAAGCGGAGATCACGCGATACCGTGACCGGCTGGACTGGTAGCGCCCGAAATGGCATCACGGCGAAAGAGCCGGCGGATAGCCGTACAGGGTTTGTACGGCTACGACGTCGGTAAAATGGAATCGGACCGCATTCAGACACTGGATTGGGTGGGAAGCACCGAAACATTTGATCCGTCGTTTGCCCGCATCCTGATCCACGGGACGCTTGAGCACATCGCGGAGATCGATGCACTGATCGAGAAGCACCTCGACCACTGGGAACTTTCACGGTTGCACCGCGTCGACCTTGCGATACTTCGCGTCAGCACCTACAGCCTGACGTTTCAGAACGATATTCCCACCCACGTCACGATTGATGAGGCGGTGGAACTGGCGAAAGAGATGTCCACCGATGATGCCTACCGTTTCATCAACGGTGTTCTCGATGGAATACGAAAAGACACCCGCGATACGGACACGCCATGACGGTTGCGCGATCTGTTGTCGTCCTGATCGCCGCCGTTATCGTCACCATTTTCTCGGTCTTTTTCATATCTCTGTCAATAAACAGTATTCGCAGCAGTATCTGGTTTGATCGAATTATGGAGCGGATCGATCGGGATGGACCGTCGGCGGAACATCTCTCCGAGGCGGCTGAATACGCGCGACGTCCGGGTGAATGGCGGCGGCTGGTTCGCATCGCCTGGGAAATGCCGGACGATCGGCGGTGGACAAACGTTGCCGACCTGGCGACGCTGGCGGCCGATCGCTTTCCCCGGGATGATACGTGGATACACCTTGCAACCTACGCAAATATTCGCCGCGGCCGCTATGATGCCGCCGCTGAACTGATTTCCGACGAACCGTCGTCCTCCCGACTGGCACAGAATATTCAGGTGCTTATCGCCGTCGATCGCGACTCACCACGCGGCATGACCGAACGGCTCGCCGATTTTGCCGAACGGGACTCCGACGAAGAGATTCTCGTATCGATCGGCCGTGCGGCACGGGACAGAACTCCGGAAAGGTTGTACGACGCCGGCGAGAAAACTGGAGTCAGCGCGTATTACCTGCAAAGCGCCCTGACCGCCGCAAAGAATGGAGACCGAACCGCGGCACGCCGTGCCGTGGGACGGTTACAGGGATATGACCGTGTTACCGGGGGGGCCGGCCAACGCCGCGCGGAGGTATACCTCGCCGCCTGGCTGCGGGACACGGAGTGGTTTTTCGACCGCCTGGCGGCACTTGGCGGACGGCGCGCGGTAACACCACCGATGTTACTCATGCAGGCCGATTTTCTCGTGGAACAGGGACAATTCGAGCGGGCGTCGCCGATTTACCGGGAAGTACAGCAACAGGCCCCTGCTACCCATCCCGTTGCCTTCGGAAATGATGCGGCGATTCAGCGAACGGTGACGCGCTTCCCTGATAATCCGCGCGTCACTGAACAGATCGACGCAACGTATCGGCGGGGTATCCAATACCATCCGGAATACTTGGAACTTCGCCTGGATTATGCCGCCCATCTCGTCTCCACCGGGCGCCGCATAGAGGCGATCCGCACGTTACTCCCGCTGGGGCCTCTCGGTACCGACCGATACGACGACACGGAACCAGTCCAGGCACAATGGCTTCTGACGCGCACGATCCTCGGATCCAGGACACCGGTTGAACGTCTCGAGGCGGATCTCTGGGACTATCTCAATCAGGCACCGGACGCCCATCTTGTTGCGCGGTTCCTCGCCCGCTTCTTCGTGGTGCGCCAGGACGACCGTGGCCTGAGTCAACTGCGGGAACGGTATACTCCGCAACGGGCGGACTGGGCCGCTACGCTCCACGCGATCGATGCGGCCGAAAACGGCGACTATGCGGCGGCGGCCGCGCTGTTTGAACAGACGCAATCGGCTACCGCGTTGTACAATCACGCCCTCTTTTCGCTACGCCACGAATCGCTTGATGTTGCCCGTGAGCGGATTGATACGTTCCAGGATGAAGCGGAACAAATCGATTCCACCCGCCGGTTGACGCAGGCGTATCTTCTTCAGGCGGAACACGCGCGGATGAACGGTGAGATTGAGACAGCCGAACAGATAACCGAACGCGCAACGGCACTAAGTCCCTATAGTGATACGGTTTACACCTATCAGGCGATCCTTGCACGCCTCAGATGAACGTGGTACGCTCACGGAATGATTCGGATTAAAACGGCCAAACAGATTGCGGGAATCAGGAAATCCTGTCATCTGCTTGCCGAAGTACTGGAACTGCTGGAAACCACCGTTCAACCGGGAATAACCACTGGAGACCTTGATGAAATTGCAAAGCGCGAGATCGCTTCGCGCGGCGGCCGCCCGGCGTTTCTTGGATATCAGGGATTTCCCGGCGCGCTGTGCACCTCGGTCAACGAAGCGGTCATACACGGGATCCCCGGCAACCGACGTCTCAACGAAGGCGACGTTGTGAGCATCGACTGCGGAATCGAATACGATGGGTATTACAGCGATTCTGCCATTACCGTTCCCGTCGGCACGACTTCTCCCGATGTAACTCGCCTTCTTGAAGTCACAAGGAGCAGTCTCGAAGATGGAATTGATGCCGCACAGGTAGGGAAACGGGTCAACGACGTATCCCGGGCGATTTACAAGACGATCAGTGGGGAGGGATACGGTATCGTTCGACCGTATTGCGGCCACGGTGTCGGTCTCTCCCTGCATGAAGATCCTCAGATTCCCAATTACGTTGGCCGTGGACCAAATCCACGACTGAAGCACGGTATGGTCGTGGCGATTGAACCGATGGTGAACCTCGGGGGCGACGATGTTGACGTGCTTGAAGATGACTGGACTGTGGTTACCGGCGATCGAACCGTCTCCGCGCATTTCGAACACACCGTTGCAATTTTTCGCGAACATACGGAAGTTCTTACACGCCGCTCCAGTGAACGAGTACATTCCAGTGTGGAGGCACCAGCGGTATGAAAAAACTCCTTGCAATTAACCTTGTTCTTCTCGGGCTGATCGGCGGGTTTGTCCTGTCTGTCGGTCTGTTTTCCTGTTCCACAAACGTAGAGCCGGCGCGGCAGGCGCTGGCGCAGGACGGCAACGGCGCACAAAGTGAAGCAATTCGCTCCGCCGAAACGCTGCAGCAGAGTTTTCGCGCCGTATCACAACAGGCGTTACCCAGCGTTGTTCGTATCGACGTTGAAGAGGTGCGAACGCAGACCCGGCCCGGTGGCGGAGATGACACTCCGTGGTTCGATTTCTTTTTCGGTGAGCCTGATTCCGAGGATGAAAACGGTGAGGAACGGGAATTCCGAACGCAGGGCCTCGGTTCCGGCGTCATCGTCCGGCGCGACGGGAACCGGTACTACGTACTGACCAACGACCACGTTATCGGAAACGCCTCGGAGATCACGGTGACTCTTGACGACGGATCTGACTATACCGCAGAAATCGTCGGCAAGGATGCCCGGAAAGACCTCGCGATGATCTCCTTCGAGAGCACGGAACAGCTATCGGTCGCCGCCCTCGGAAACTCTGACGATCTCCAGGTAGGAGACTGGGTACTGGCGATCGGCAGCCCGTTTGGGTTCCAGTCCACCGTCACCGCGGGGATTGTGAGCGCCGTTGGGCGCCGTGGCGGCCCTGCGGGAAACATCAGCGACTTTATACAGACCGATGCAGCAATCAACCGTGGAAACAGTGGCGGGGCGCTGGTCAACCTGGAGGGCCAGGTGGTTGGGATCAATACGTGGATCACCTCCCAGACGGGCGGCAGCGTCGGGCTTGGTTTTTCCATTCCGATTAACAACGTGATCCGGTCCATCGATGACTTCATTGAAACCGGGGCGGTTCGGTACGGCTGGCTTGGTGTCAGCATTCGAAGCGTCAGTGATGACGTAGCGGCGGATCTTGGACTCCCGGATCAGAACGGCGCGCTGGTGCACCACGTCTTCCTGGACAGTCCCGCCGACCGCGGTGGACTTCGGCCGGGTGACTTTATCGTGGAGATCAACGGCGTCACAGTGACCGATTCGGATGAGCTCGTGCTTGAGGTGGGCGAACTACCCGTGGGTGAGGACGCCGAGTTCAAGTTGATCCGTCACGGCGAGCGGAGGGAGATTTCCGTACGCATCGCCGAACGTGAATCGGAGCGACAAATCGCCAATCTCAACGCGCGACTGTGGCCAGGGTTCTCGGTTTTCCCGATCTCCGACGAGATTCGTGCAGAGATGGAGATCGCTGCAGACACGTCGGGAGTTGTCGTGGCCACCGTGGAAAACCGAACTCCCGCTGCTGCCGCGGGCCTGCGGGTTGGTGATGTGGTATCCGCGATCGATGGAACGTCGGTATCAACGATGCTTGAGTTTTATCAGGAGCTACCGCAATCGGGAGAGACGACGGAGATAACGATTCTTCGCGACGGAGAAACGGAAACAGTGACGCTGGAAAGAGAATAGAATGAGCAACAAAGAGTTTATTCCCTACGATTCAATCCGTAACAACGCGATTGCCCTTGCAAATGAGATCTACCGGTCCGGGTTTGTCCCCGACGTGATCTACGTAAGTCTCCGTGGCGGTGCCTACATGGGGAATGTGATCAGTGAGTTTTTCAAGTTTGTTCGGCGCGGCCAGCGACCGGTCTTCTACGCGGCTGTAGTGGCACGTTCCTACACGGATATCCATCAGCAGGACCGCGTCAGTGTCGATGGGTGGACGTACAGCCCGGAACATCTTCGTTCCGGCGACCGCATCCTCCTGGTGGATGACATTTTCGATACTGGACGGACGATCAATCACCTGGTTGAGGTTATACTTGAAAAGGGTATTCCCCGGGAGGATATTCGTGTGGCGGTACATGACTACAAAGTTCGGGAGTATACCGGCGAACGTCTGCCGATTCAGCCGGACTACTACTGCAGGTACCACGATATTCAGGACCCATCCGAGGACCAGTGGATTCATTATTTGAGCCACGAACTGGTCGGATTGGAACCGGGAGAGATCGACGCGGAATTTGGCGACGACCGCGTCCAGGAAATTCTACACGGACTGCCATGAACACACGCACCGGTTGGACAAGTCGGTGGTTTCTTCTTCTTTTTGTCTGGTGGGGAATTTCCCCCGCCACGGGGCAACAACAGGCGCTTTCGCCGTTGCCCCACGAGCCGGGCGTGTATCCCGGACGCATTATCCTCGCCCCGGAGAGTTCAGATCAGTGGGAATACCGATTTGTCGGTCCCGCTGATACTCCCCACACCACGTTTTTCCTGCCCCTCGACGGACCGGTCATCCTTGATACCCCCCTGGGAACGCGGAGCACGTACCGAATACAGTTTCGTGCACCCCACACACAGCAAACAGCGAATCCGGTGAGCTACGTCGTTGATCGGTCCCCGCCACCGGTTCCGCAACCGGAAATTGCGCCGGGGGTGTACTCGGCGCCGATAACCGTTCGTCCGCAGATTTCATCCGACTCCTCCGGGGATGTCGTCTCGTTCCAGTATCTGCTTCGGGTGAACGGGCGGAGTCCGGAAGACGCGACGTCGTTTCAGCCGTTGAATGACGAAAACGGTCTCGAACTCACCGGGCGAGCCGGGCGCGTCGTTGAGTACCTCGTCATTATCTACGCAACAGACGCCGTCGGAAATCGAAGCGGTATCGGTCGATGGATCTACCGGATCGATAGACGCGACGAACCGTTTCCCGGCCAACCGGTGATTCTCAGTCCCGTGGAGGGGAGGTTTTCAAATCCGCAGCTTCTCCTCATACACGAGCAGGGTCTTCGCGATATCTCCGTTGAGCTGACCGGGCCGGCGGACCTGCAAACGGTGACGTATGACGGTGAATCCCTGATCGATGGCGCTGGTGAGTTTTCTGCCACTGTCCACGGAGTGCGCCGTGACACAGGTGAGCTCGTTCGTGAAACGGTGACGTGGACGCAAGGAGCAACACACGCCGACCGGTTACCCCCCAGTGGCCGCTACACCGAAACGGTGACCCTTTCTCCCGGCGTGACCGATGAGACTGTGCGGTATCGCCTTGATGACACCGAGGTCCGCCGCACCAACGACCTCCTGCTCCAACGGCTCAGCTTTCCTCCCGACGTTGACGCAACACGCCTTGTGACAATACGGACGCGGTCGTTTGGCGATAATGGCGCCGACCGGGGCGAGACGCGGATTGTATATCTTCTCGACGGACGCCGGGCGCCGCCACCGGATGTCGCAATTCACGATCGACAGATGATCCTGTTCTCTCTTGCCGGAACGGAGATATCCTATCGAGTACAGTCGGAGCCGTTTTCCCGCTATACCGGACCGGTTTCACTGGCAGACCTGCCGACAGGCACTCTGTCCGTTGCGGCGCGAGCGCGCTTTCCCGGTGCGAACTGGGGGGCCGTCGCGGATCTGGTCCTGGAAAATCCGCGAGAAGGGAACAGAGGTACCGGGAAAACTCCCGTACGCGATGTGGTGGTCCGTGGCCAGACCGTTGTCGTCACGTCGGAGCCGGACACGTCATTTGCGCTCGGGGAAACCGGCCAGACGGACGAAGGCGCGGCAGATTTTGCTCCGGTGGTGGAGGCGCGCGGAACCTCACGGTTCGAATGGACGATTCCCGTCGGTTTCCGGGCCACCATGGGCATGAGAACCGATATAATCGAGGGGTCCGTCCGGGACGTGCTCGTCGATAACGCCCCACCGGCGCCGCCGGATATCGTTGTCTCACGAAACCGGTTTCGCTTTGACGCCCCCGCCGACGCGGAGATCCGCTATCGTATCGACAGCCGCCCGGTTCAAACCTACGACGGCGGTTGGATTGGTCTCTCGGGAGAGCCGGAGGCGCGGGTTGACCGGAAGATCGAAGCGTATACCGTTGCCGGCGAACGGATAAGCCCGCGCACGGAACGTACGGTGGTCCTTGATGCCCGTCCCGTTGTGATTCCGCCGTTCCATGCAGATATTGGCGTCACAAGTGCGGAACACCGCAGTGCGTCGATATCCGTTGACGGCGAGATTATCACCGGACAAACGCCGTATACACTTACATTTTCGAATCCTCACAACGACTTCATCATTTTCTATGAATCCGCCGTTGATGAACTCCCACCGCTGCCGACAGATACGAGTGCACGTACGACAGACACGGTAACACTGGAGGGCGTCGCCAACGGGGAACAGACGGCGTACCTTCGTCTTCGCGGACGGTTTGAAGCTCGGGACACATGGAGTCCGATTCGGACGTACCGGGTAATTCTCGACCAGGAACCGCCGGCTCCGCCGGTACTGGTGGAGCCGGAGTCGGATATCGGAACAGGCGAATCACGGGTAAGCATCGTATTTGCGGAGCCGGAGGAACCGGGCATCGCTCTGTGGTACCGAACCCGTGGTGACCAGCGGTTTCAACGCTACCGCGGACGCTTTGACGTGTTGCGAGATGCGAGCGACGGTGCTGAAACGGTTCTGGTAGAGGCGTTTTCCGAGGACCGTGCCGGAAACCGCACCTATTTGAGCCCTCCGCGACAGATCGTTTTCCGTGAAGGCGGCGTGCCGCGGCCGTTATTTACGCTGAACGGCCAAACGATCCACGACAGCTACCTGGTGACAACCCGGGAGGCGGTGATCGGGGTTTCATCGGGAAGTGAGAACACCGACGAGCACACCATCCTGTGGCGCTTCCACCCGTTGAATACTCCTGCACCGCCCCAATTTGAACCATTTGACACTCCCACTGTGGCGCAGGTAGATGAAGAGGCAACCTCATTTATCGGCGAAGCGTACCGCGTTGACCGGGCAGGACAGCGCAGCGCGGTCACGCGACTC
>JAQIBO010000512.1 GCA_027859055.1 Spirochaeta sp. | reverse complement strand
CGCGATGCGTTTGTTGATGATCGGAACGCCGAGTTCAGCTTCTATCTCGTTCCCCACTGCCACCAGGCGCGCCGCTGAGCGCACGATTTTGTCGTACATGCGCGTGGCCGAGGTGCGGGGATCACCATCGGCGCAGTCAAGAAGGTTGATTCCCATCGTGATCGTCCGGATATCGAGGTGTTGCTCGTTAAACATGCGCAGCGTCTGTTCGATTTCCAGGGGTGAAAAAATCATTCGGTGTACCTCGTCAGGCTCATCACACGCGGTGCATCGCGGTGTAGACGTCCTCGTGTTGCAGGTTGATTTCGACGCCGATCTCCGTACCGATCCGGTTGAGTTCCCCGCGGAGTTCGTCGAGAGATATGGACATTCCACTCAGGTCTACGAGGGTGATCATCGTGAAGAACCCCTGCATAATCGTCTGACTGATGTCCAGGATATTGACCGAACGGTCCGCCAGCGTTGAGCTCACGGCGGCGATAATGCCCGGTTTATCCTGTCCGACCACGGTGCACACTGCTCTCATCGGGGCGCCTCCTTGTGTGGGCAGAGTGTACCGGTGCACCGACGCCGTGTCACGCCGTGAGGTGGTTGTGTCGACAATCAGATCATGAAGAACGCACACGCCCCCGCGCCTATACTGCTTATCATGCTGGTGCTTATCGTTTCGCTGTTTGCCGCCGGATGCGCCGGCGCCCCGGAACCTGTTCCGCCTCCGTCCCCGCAGCCGGCACCGGTGGAACCCCGTCCGGAACCCGCCCCTGAGCCTGAACCGGAGGGACACACGCCGCTGGTCGGCACGCGGTGGGCGCTTGAGAAGTTGCACGGAGACATGCGCACCCTTTCGCCGGTGGACGGCCCGACGTGGCTGGAGTTCCGGCCTGATGGAACGGTCTATGTTCAGGGCCCGCAGAACACGATAGAGGGCGTGTACCGCTCCGTGCCGGATGCGGAATCACCGAAAGACGCCTACAACTTTGAAGAGGGGACGCTCCGCGGCGAAGATGTGATTCGGAACCGACGGGTCGGCAGTTATTCCGAATTTGAGGACGTACTCCTGGAGAATCTGGATCTGCTGAAAGGGTACTACATCCGCGGAGATACCCACGCCGAAAGCACCCTCACCATCTGGGGCGGTTACCGAAGCGAGGAGGTGGTTCTCCTGGAGCTTACGGCGGCGGGTTCCGCGAAGTGACGCGGCTTGTCGCCACGGACACACAGCGGTAGGATACCGCCATGAACAAGACGATAGCGGTACTGCCCGGCGACGGAATCGGGCCGGAGGTGATGGCGGAGGCGCGGCGCGTCCTTACGGCGATTGAACAACGGTTTGACGCGTCTTTTACGTACACTGAGGCGGATGTCGGTGGCATCGCGATTGACCGGCACGGATCGGCGTTACCGGACGCGACCGTTTCCGCGTGCCGTGAGAGCGACGCGGTTCTGTTTGGGTCTGTCGGAGGTCCGAAGTGGGAACACCTGCCGCCGGCGGAACAGCCGGAACGGGGAGCCCTGCTCCCGTTACGCAAGATTTTCGGCCTCTTCGCGAACCTGCGCCCGGCGATCGTGTTTCCCCAACTTGCCCACGCATCGCCCCTGAAAGCTGAACTCCTGGCGGGCGGGCTGGATATCCTGGTGGTACGTGAACTGACCGGCGGTATTTACTTCGGGACGCCGAAAGGGCGCGACGATGACGCGCCGGACCCCTGCGCCTTTGACACCCTGGTCTACCATGCAAGCGAAATAGAGCGGATCGCCCGCGTGGGATTTGAAGCCGCCCGGGCGCGCGCCGCGGGACCCGGCGCTACCCATGCACCCCGGCTGTGTTCCATAGACAAGGCAAACGTCCTTAACTCGATGGTGTTCTGGCGCGAGGTGGTGACCCGGGTTGCCGCGGACTATCCGGATGTGGAGCTCAGCCACATGTACGTGGACAACGCGGCGATGCAACTGGTGAAAAATCCGCGCCAGTTTGACGTAATTCTGGCGGGCAACATGTTTGGCGACATTCTCTCCGACGAGGCGGCGATGCTCACCGGCAGCCTTGGCATGCTTCCCAGCGCCAGTCTTGCCGAGGGCAATTTCGGTCTGTACGAACCCTCCGGGGGCAGCGCGCCGGATATCGCCGGCCAGGGTATCGCCAATCCGATCGCCCAGATCCTTTCCGCGGCGATGATGCTCAAGTACAGTTTTGGAATGGACGCCGCATATGACGCGATTTTCGCGGCGATCAATTCTGTCCTGGACCAGGGGTATCGCACCGGTGATATCGCCGGTGCCGGAGACACGGTTATCGGTACTCAGGAAATGGGAGAGCGGATCGCCGCGGCGATTACCGCGGGGTAACCGGAATGGACGCCGACGACGTGTGGAGCGCGTTTCAGAACGTTGAGATTCGCGTCGGAACGGTGGTGGAGGCGCTCCCGTTCCCCACTGCGAAGGTCCCTGCGATCAAACTCCGGATCGACTTCGGAGCGGCGGGGATGCGGTGGTCCAGCGCCCGGATTACCGACCGCTACGCGCCGGAGCAGCTTGTGGGTCGACAGGTGATGGCGGTCACCAATCTGCCGTCGAAGCGGATCGCGGGATTCAAGTCTGAATGCCTGACCCTCGGGTTTCCTGACGCCGATGGAGCGGTGATTCTTGCCGGTCCGGATACGCCGGTTCCTGACGGCGCGCGATTGTACTGAACCGCCCGACCCGGCGCCGTGGCCCTCAGGCCGGTCCTTCCTCCCCAGTCGGTGTTGCCCCGCGCAGTGCATCAAAATCCAACCCCGCGTTTCGCGCCACCTCTTTTGCCAGGCTGTGTCCGTCGGGCCGGCCCGGCACGATACGAAACGGCGTATCCGGGTGAATCGTGAGACTCACCGCGGAATCACCCAGCCGGGCAGGTAAATCGTACAGGTGAGTCGCGAAGAGAACCAGACATTCCCGGTGGCGTAACAGCTCCAGCAACTCGGTTGCCAGCTCCAGCGCGTCGGATGATCCGGTCGATGAAAACGTTTCGTTCAGCAACAACACCGAACCAGGGGTCACCGACGCAAGTGTCCGTGCCAGGGTGCGCGCCTCCTCAGCAAACCGCCCATCCTCCAGCTGTTCCGACTCGCCGCCGGCAAAATGGGTGGCGATCGTCGCCCTTGTTGCATCAGGTCCCGGCGCAGTTTCGGGGCCCGTCGCGGCCTCCGGTCCTGGCGGCGTTTCCGGTACCGCCGGCGCCGCGAGGGAGAACGCCGCAGCGGGAACAAAGAACCCCGCGCGATACAGGACGTGAGCGATACCGACGGCGCGGACAAATGTCGTTTTCCCGCCGTTGTTCGGGCCGGTCAGAATCGCCGGGCGGGTCGTGCTGTGGTGCGCGAGGGCGTTGGGGACGACTGGCGGCCCATGGGTGCGGATGCGCCGAAACGCCAGAACGGGATCATACACGTCGACGATCTCGGCGGTGTCACTGCTCCCCCCGCCGGTGGAGTTGTCGGTTGCAGATTCCTCAGATGGAATCGTCACGGGGTAACCCGCGGTGCGCAACGTCTGCATACCCCGGGCGAGCCGGTCAAACAGCGCCAGCTCGCGCAGCAGTCCGGCGATCGTCTCCGTCCTGATCGCCGTGAACTGCCGCAACCCCCGGGCAAGACGCTGGGTCTGCCCACGCAGCATCTCGTCAAGGTCCTGAAACAGCGGGGCAAGGGGCACTGAAGTCCGCGGTGGCGTGCCCGGCGGTGTCTCACTGATGTGAAATCGGCGGCGTGTCCTGTATTGAGAATCGTTTCCCAGGACCGATCTGCCGACCGTTTCGATCACGCCGGCTGATTCGAAGCGGGTACCGTGAATCTCAAGCAACACCGCTTCAACCGGTCGCAGGCGATCATCAAGGTTCACGCCGACCGTGACGCTCTGCCGATTGCGGATTCCGTCCCGCAACCCGGGCAACGTCGTCCGCAGCGTACGGAACGCCGGATCCTGCCCCGCACCCTCGAGAACGGCGGCCAGGCGACGGAGCGATGTCGCCGTCAGCCGCTCACCGATGGCGGTGAACGTTGTTTCAAACTCTTCAACAATTTCGACGATCAGAGCCAGATCGCCGAGGCGCCACACCAGTTTCAACAGGTCCCGGTCGGTTTCACGGTCGCCTGTCGTCTGCAACTCCGAAAGCCGGGGATAGAGGCGTTCCACCAGCTCTCCCAGTTCCCGGATCGCCGCGAAGTCGGTCAGGACAGCGCGTCGCTCCCGCCGCGCAGCAGCTCCGGTGGCGCTCTGCACGGTTTGGCGAAACACTCTGCCCACGTCGCGCTGGGGAAACAGCTCATCTGCCACCTCGTTCAGACGAAGATCGTGCCAGGTGCGATCAGAGAGAATAACGGGGGCGGTGCCACCAGGGGCGTGACTACCAGGGGTGTCACCACCGCGGACGTGCCCGTCGACATTCAGCAGTGAAACGTTTCCCAGTTGGTCGAACAGATTTGCGTTTACGGATTATCCGTTACGGCCGGCGACCGTTCCGCCGGATCAGCCACTGCGGTGGCGTTCGGCGAGGAGGGCGATGACGTCGCCGTAGCTGAGGCCCTCAGCTTCAAGGAGTACCATCATGTGGTAGATAAGATCCGCCGCCTCGGAGACGATTTCCTCCGCCTCCGTTGCAAGGATCAACTCGACCGCCTCTTCACCGGTCTTTTTGCGAATCTTTGACGGACCCTTGGAGAAGAGGTGGGTCGTGTACGAACCTTCGGGCAGTGTCCGGTGCCGCTCAGCGATCAATTCACCCAGTTCCGACAGCACCGTCCCAACCGTTTCCGTGGCACTCTGGCTCCCATGCGCGGCGGGCGTCGCGGGAGTCGAGAACGCGGCGTCATCGGCTTCATCCGGCGCCTTCGGGCGCTGCGCGTCGATCTCCGCTGTCAGGGAGATTTCAAACCACCGATTCCGGTCAGTGAACCCGTCGGCGCAGGCGGCACCACCGCCGCCGTAGGGAAGCACTCGGCGCGTCTCGGGATCGACGATCCACAGCTCACCGCGCTCCAGCGTCTTGTTTCTGCTTTTCTCGTTACACAGCGCAATATCTCCGATAGAGCCGTTTGGACGCCGTATTACCAGTCCTGTATGTGTCATCGTTCCATCTCCGGTGATCCGTTGCGCCGGATCGCTTCTGTGAGGTTAAACCGACCCTCGTAGAGGGCGCGTCCGACGATAACCCCGGCGATTCTGCCGCGGCTCTCAATTCTGACGCGATCGGCGTCTTCAGTGGAGGCGATTCCGCCGGACAGAATCACGGGGATGCGCGTTGCCTCGGCAATTGCCACCGTGCCGGTTACGTTGGGCCCGGAGAGCATCCCGTCTCTCGCGATATCGGTGTATTGCACCGCCGCGCATCCGATCTCCGCCGCCCGCGCGGCAAGGTCGGTAGCACGAAGGTTGGTCGTTTCCTGCCACCCGGCAACCTGTACGATGCCGTCCCGCGCGTCAATCGACGCAACCATCCTGGTGCCGTACTCGGTGGCCCACGCGGCAACCTCATCGGGATCCCGGGCAAGAACGGTGCCCACTACGGCGTAATCGACGCCGAGGTCCACCGCCGCCGCCAGGGCGTCGCGACTGCGAATCCCGCCGCCGAGTTCCAGAATACACGATACGGACCGGCGAATGCGGGTGATCGTCTCCCGATTGGTCCCACGCCCCGCGGCGGCGTCCAGATCGACAAGGTGAATCCGACCCGCCCCGGCGGCGACAAACTGCTGCGCCACCGCCACCGGGTCCTCGTCGTATACAGTTGTCTCCGCGTACGACCCCTGGCGGAGACGTACGCAGTGGCCATCGATCAGGTCGATCGCCGGTATTATGATCATTGGAACCTCGCCGTTATTGTAATCACACAGAGAAGCGGCGACAATCACACGGAATGATACAAACCGAAAGGTGCCGGCCATATGGCCAAAGATGAACTGTTGACTCCCCGCCGCCCGGGCAGCGCGACGGGGATCAACGCGTTGGAACGGGCGCGGCGGGAATACGTGGCGCGCAACGGAACAGACGCTCTGATCGATCTGACGAACAGTCGCTTTGACCGGGCCGGGCTCGCCGTGCCTGAGACGGTGTATGCCGCCGCGTGGCGTATGTGGCGGGAACAACCGGCATATGCCCCTTCAGGGCGCGGCGTCGACGCGGCACGAACGGCGGTGGCGACGTTCCTTTCCCATCGATACCCCGGGGTTGGTGCCGATGACGTGATTATCACGGCGGGATCGAGTGTTTCGTACCACCTGTTGTTTACCCACCTCCGGGATGCAGCGGTTGCATCCGGCAGCGGGCCAGGGGCGCCGCCGCTGGTTGCGCTTCCCCTGCCGGGGTACCCCCTTTTTGAAGATCTTCTCCGCGACGCCGGGCTGGCGCCGTGCTGGTACCACTGCCTGCCGGAACAGCAGTTTCTGCCGGACCCGGCGGAGATCGAGGGGTTGCTCAGCGGTGTAGGGGGCGGCGTCGCGGGCGGCGGCAGCCGAGGCGCCACCCGCGGCCCCCTCGTGGCGGTGGTGGTGATCTCTCCCAACAACCCCAGCGGGGTGGTGCTGTCGTCGGGGACGGAGGAGGCGATCGCCGCTGCCTGCAGCCGTCACGGGGCAATGCTGATCGTTGACGAGGTGTTTGCGCCCTTTGTGTCCACCGATGGCCCGCACCGAGCGCCGGGCCTTCC
>JAQIBO010000160.1 GCA_027859055.1 Spirochaeta sp. | reverse complement strand
CCGCGTTGCGGCACACAAGATTTACGAAAATTCCCGGCTGGCGCCGCGCATTTTCGTAATAGTAGTACGTGGTGGGAAATGACACAAGTGGGAATTAAAAGAAGTGGGGTATAGCTGATGATCCGTTTAAGAAGCGGATTGTTTGCCCCATTGCTCCCTATGTAGGGTCTCTGTACCGGCACCGACGTTGATCTGTTATTTGTCCTCGATCACCCATCCAGATTGCTCGAGCAGTTCATCACTCTTCGTTTGAAGCCTTGCCTTTTCACGATGCTGGACAGTGTGGCTCCTATGAATTGAAACGCGATACTACAGGTGGTACTATTTTTCTGTGCCGGTGCTTGATGATATCCTTTCAAAAATCGCGTTGCGGGAGTATGAGTTTTCGAGACACGCCGTAGACCAAAGTATCGTACGAGGTATCTCGATATCGGAAATAGAGGGCGCGATGAGATCCCGTGCAGAAATCATCGAAGATTATCCGGATGATAAATATGGTCCTAGTTGTCTGATACTCGGGTTTACCCGGGGCGGACGGCCGCTTCACATTCAGTGCAGCTATCCGAGCAGACCCCTTCTGAAGATCATTACGTTGTACGAGCCTGATCCCGACCTTTGGGATGGCTTTCGCAGGAGGAAGAGATGAAGGAAACGATGGTCGAGACAAACGTAACGTATACGATCCAGCATTTGGGAAAAATCTACGTGATCGAGCACGTACCTGCTCACGTCTGTCGGGAGACAGGGGAGGAGTACTTCGCTCCCGAGACGGTCGAGCACATTCAGCGAATCATCACCAGCGACAGAACACCTGACCGGGTTATCGAGACTCCCGTCTTCGAGTATTCATAGGAACCGGGCCGGTACATTCGATTGTACGCGCCGACACCCCAAAAAAAAGAAGGGTGACCGACATGAAGCCGGTCACCCTTCATTTCCTCGGGCTGGGCGGATTTGAACCGCCGACCCCTTGTCCCCCAGACAAGTACGCTAAACCCCTGCGCTACAGCCCGTTAATGTGAGACGAGACGATAGCACGAGAAAGTGCGGTTGGTCAATGTACCGGTCCGCGCCCGTGGGGGCGAAGCTTCCATCAGGTACCCGCCGTAGGTCATAATGCGCGACGTGGAAGAACAAACGACAACGCTGTACCTGATCCGCCACGGCCAATCCGGAGAAAACGACGGGAGTACCCGGAGCGACGATTCTCCTCTCTCCGCTACGGGGACGGAGCAGGCGCGGCGTACCGGTACGTGGTTGGCCGCGAACGCTGCGACAAACGGGGTTCCGCGCACGGTATATTCAAGCCCCGCGCGACGCTCCGTTGAGACCGCCCGAGAGATTGCGGCAGCGTGCGAGACGCGGATCATTGTGGAACCTGATGTGTGCGAATACGGCATGCTGTACGGCGACCCCGGACTGACGGGGACGGAGCTCCGCTCCCTGGCGCCGGAGGCGGTCCTTCCTGAAGGTTTCCCTGAGGAACACGGGTGGGCGGCGTCGTATCATGGAGAACACAAAGCGGAAATGGTGGCCCGGGTTGAACGGTTTCTGCAGCTTCTTGCCGAGCGTCATCCGCTGGGCAGCGCACCTGTTGCGATCGTCTCTCACGCCCATTTCGGCGGATTCTTTCTGGGACGTCTGCTGGAAATACCCGCCGAAGCGCTGTCCCGGAGCCGATTACGCCTGTATAACTGTGGAATCGCCAAGATCGTTTTCTCTCGGCACTACCGGACGATGCACCTTCTGAATCACACCGCCCACCTCGACGACCTGGTGACGTTGTAGAGGGCGGAAAGACCGATACGATTCCCTTCCTACACGGGGCTATCCTGTTCGGCGGAGGTTTCCGGGCCGTCCGGAGCAGACGAGATAATGTCGCGCACGTTTACCTCCGGATGGTGGTAGCGCTCCACGCCGCGCGTCTTTTTTCCGTACTGGATCGCGTGTACCGGGCACCACTGAAGGCATGCAAAACACTGCTCGCATGTGTGGTGCCAGACCGGTCGCCCGTCGTGAAGGGTGATATTGCCCACCGGGCACACCTGGCGGCAGATGCCGCACTTGGTGCACGTGTCGTCCACGGTGAAATTGCCGTCCATTTTCGGGATGAACCGGTGGCCGAGCCGGTAGAGCGGCCCCGGGAAGATATGTGTTGCGACAAATCCGGTTCCGGTGGAATCCGTGTGGGGTGACCGACTCTGAACGGTATCCACAATCGTGGTGATTGCGTCGGCTGCCGCGGAAAACTGGTCCTGCCGGGACGCTTTGTCCGGGGCGCCGTAGGGGGTGTAGTTGGAGGGCATCGGCACGTTGAACAGCGCGTCCAGGGTCAGTCCGCGTCTGCTGAACAATCGCCGCACCGTGCGTGCTCCGTTGCCGAGCTCGCCCCCGCCGGCAAACACGAAAAACAGGTAGTCCGCCGCGGTAATCTGCTGCACAAACCGCGCCACGATGTGCGGGAGGTTGTGCATGTATATTGGGCAGACGATACCGATCACCTCCCCGGTAACGGCGGGCAGGTTTGCCGGGTCGTACGACCCGTCGCCGTCGACGAGGGCCTGCGGAATTGATACGGCTTCCCCCGCGTCCAGGCGCTGAGCTATCTCCCGGGCAACGGCCAGGGAGTTCCCGGTGGCGCTAAAGTAATAGACGGTTGTGTCCATGGCATCCTCCTTCTGAATTGTAACACCGCCCACGGCGATACATGTCACCCCGCACCCCGGACGATCCGGTGGGGGCTGCACGGTTTTGTACGGAGGCGGCCGGCCTCAACGCTCGGCGTTCGTTTTCCCGTTACCCGGTCATTTTTCGCTTGCGTTCGCCCATGCATCGGCGTAGCCTGTCGGTATGAATATCGATATCTCTACTACGTATATGGGTCTGTCCCTTTCGTCGCCGGTGATCGCGGGGAGTTCGGGTATGACGAATTCCGTTGCCAATCTGAAGAAGCTTGCGGATGCCGGGGCGGGGGCGGTGGTGCTGAAGTCGCTGTTTGAGGAGGAGATCATCGCGGAGATGGCGAAGACGCAGCAGGCGATGCAGCGGCCGGGATTTCTGTTTCCGGATACGACTGATATGGATGATCTGATTGAGGATGAGAGCGGGATGACCACCTATCTGTCGTTGATCGGTGATGCGAAGGAGGCGGTGGATATTCCGGTGATCGCGTCGGTGAACTGTATTTCCGCGAAGACGTGGCCGTCATATGCGGGGATGATTGAGCGTTCCGGGGCGGATGCGCTGGAGTTGAACGTGTTTTTGATGCCGTCGGACACGGCGGCGACGGATGCCGCGGCTTTTGAGCGCACGTATGTCGAAATTGTCGAGGCGGTGCGGGCGGAGGTGTCAATTCCGGTGGCGCTGAAGGTGAGTCCGTACTTCACGCTGCTTGCCCGGACGCTGCGAGAATTCTCCGATTCCGGGATAGCGGGGCTGGTCCTGTTTAACCGTTTTTTCAATCCCGATTACGATCTGGAGTCGCTGGAAGTGGTGCCGACGAACGTGCTGAGTTCTCCGGAGCTCTTGCATCTGTCCCTGCGCTGGGTGGCGATTATGTCCGGCGCCGCGTCATGCGAGATAGCCGCATCGACGGGTGTGCACGACGGGGATGCGGTGATCAAGCAGCTGCTTGCGGGCGCGCAGGTGGTGCAGGTTGCCTCGGCGCTGTACCGGGAGGGGATGAATGTGATCTCCGGGATGAATGCGCGGCTGCGGGAGTGGATGAATGCCCGCGGCTTTGGTGATCTGGAGGCGTTCCGTGGTCGCATGGCGGCGGGGCGGCTGGAGGATCCGGCGGTGTATGAC
>JAQIBO010000468.1 GCA_027859055.1 Spirochaeta sp. | reverse complement strand
GCGCTCCTCGATCTCCGCTCGTTTTTGAGAGGTACCATCTGATGATTCGTCACCGGTCGCATCATCATCCGGCGAGGCTGCCTGCCACTCTTCCCAGAGATCTTCAATCTCTTCAGCGGCCGCGGCAGACCGGTCCGCGCGGACGTTCATCCACTGGGCGATGCCAACGGCGGCGATGATACCGACAATTAAGACCGCCGAACCGATGAGCAGGCCCCTCCGGTACCGGGTGAGTACGTTGTTCAGCGTTTCCGCGAATGTCCGTTTTTCTGATTCGTGATCGCTCATATCGAGCTGTCTCCTTTTCGATGAATGCTGAGGTCTTTGACGAGTTTCGAGAGGTAAGAACGCTGAATACCGAGCTCTTTTGCGGTCTCTGTGTGGTTTCCACTGTGCCGGTTCAACGCCTCGCGGATAAACTGTTTTTTAAAAAGGTTGATGCTGCCTTTCAGGGTTTTTCCCTGATAGCGTGTCTGTTCGCCGGCGGCGCCCTGGTGAATCAGGAGATCCTCGGGGAGGATCCGTTCGTGTCGCGCAATGACAACCGCCCGTTCCACGGCGTTTTCCAGCTCCCGGACGTTTCCCGGCCATTGGTACGAGAGCAGGCTTTCCATCGCCTCGTCGGAAAAACCGACGATATGCTTGTTGGTCTCCCGGGAAAACCGTTTCAAAAAGAACTCCGCCAGGGCGGTAATGTCCTCCGGGCGTCGCCGGAGGGGCGGAATCGTGAGGGGAAGTACGTTGAGGCGGTAGTACAGATCACTCCGGAACTCCCCCTGCTCTACCAGCGTTTCGATGTCCTTGTTGGTGGCCGCGATGATCCTGACATCCGCCGAGATCGATTCGCTGGCGCCCAGGCGTTCAAACGTCTTCTCCTGAATGACGCGCAGCATCTTGGCCTGCAACGCAAGGGGAAGATCGCCGATTTCGTCGAGAAAGATCGTCCCCCGGTCGGCGAGCTCAAACCGGCCGCGTCGGTCCTGAATCGCGTCGGTGAAGGCGCCCTTCACGTGGCCGAACAGCTCGCTTTCCAGTAACGTCGCCGGAAGAGCGGCGCAGTTTACCCGCACGAACGGCTGTCCCACGCGCTGGGAGTTCAAATGCACCTGTTCGGCGATCAGCTCTTTTCCGACGCCGCTTTCGCCGAGGATAAGCACGGTGCTGTCGGTCGGGGCGATCCGTTCTACGAGGCTCAGTTGCTCGCCCATAACGGGACTTTCCCAGATGAGGGAGTGGTACCCCTCGTCGGTTTTTACGCGGTCCTGAAGGAGGTCAACCTCTTTGCGGACGCGCTGAAAGTCTTTTGCGTTCTGGATGGCGATCGCCGCCTGGTTGGAGAAGATCTCCAGCCATTGAAGGTCGTCATCGTCGAATACTTTGTTGTCTTTTTTATTGAGAATCTCGATCACGCCGATACAGCGCTCTTTTACGCGCATCGGTACGGCAAGGATCGAACTGGCGGGGTACCCGATCTGACGACCGATGTCGCGCTTGTGTCGGGGATCCTCGTCGGTGTCGTTCACAATGAGGGAACGGTTATGCTGGGCTACCCATCCGGCAACACCTTCTCCCATCTCCAGGGAGAACTGCTGCATCTCCGGAGCCTTCGAGCCGAGGGCGATTTCGAAGTACAGCTTGTTGTTTTCCGGGTTTACCAGAAGGAGAGACGACGCCTCACCCTGGGTGAGACGCGTCGCGGACTCAACGATGCGCTGGAGAACCGCCCGCAGGTCAGAGAAGTCTGAGTTTATCAGCGCATTGATCTCGATCAGCGTTTGAAACCGATCGAGATCGACCTGTGCAAGTCCCATCAAGACTCAACTGTCCTGTTTTTCCTTCAGCATATCTCCGAGGGTGACGGTACCCGCCTCCTGCTCGTCGTGTATGTACTTCTCCAGTTCCTGGCGCTGTTCCTGCCGATGGAGCTCCCGAATCGAGAGCGACAGACGTTGCCGGCCGGGGTTTACTTCGGTGACGACGCACTTGACGGAATCGCCAACGGTGTATTTCTTGGCCGCTTCCTCAAAACTCTCGTTGCGGGGGTCCGCCACGTTCATCTTGTTGATGAGCCCTTCGATACCGCCCTGAACGCGAACGAAAATGCCGAAGTCGGTGATGTTGGTCACCTCACCGTCAATGATACTCTTGGGCGGATACGCTTCTTTGAGCTGCTGCCACGGATCATCTTCAAGCTGCTTCAATCCCACGCGAATGTTCTGGTTATCCGGATCGCTCAGGATAACTACCACGTCAAGTTCCTGGCCTTCCTGAATAACGGCGCCGGGGTTCTTGTAGCGTTTGGTCCAGCTCAGATCGTCGACGTGTAAAAAGGCGTCGATTCCGTCTTCAACCTCGACAAACGCACCGGTAGCGGTGAGTTTTTTCACCGTGGTATGAAGATGCTTGCCCAGGGGAAAGCGCTGGTCGATGTCGTCCCAGGGGTTGTCGAGGACCTGTTTGAGGCCCAGGGATACGCGCCCCGCCTGAATATCGTAGTCAAGAATCTTTGTTTCGACTTCCTGACCGGGTTCGAGAACTTCCTTGGGATGGCTGATGCGCTGAACCCAGGACATCTCGGAGATGTGGACAAGACCTTCGA
>JAQIBO010000457.1 GCA_027859055.1 Spirochaeta sp. | reverse complement strand
CACCAGTCCCGCGAGGAGATCGCCCTCCTGGCGAGCGAACTCCTTCTGGATCTCATTGCACGAAAAGCCGCGGGGAAAGCCGGCGAGCACATCCCCCGGGCGGTCGCGATTCAACCGCGCCTGATCGGGCGCGAGAGTTCCGAACCGCGCGGTTAAGCCGCGCTAAAGGTTCGATTCCGCCAGGGCGGCGAGGCCGGAGGCGGTCAGGCCGTTCTCCTTCAGAATAAACGAATGGTCACCGAGTATCTGAAACTTGTCGCCCAGGCTGGCCATCACCTGTCGGGGGGTATTGGCGAAACCCGCTTTGTACTCCGCGACCGCTCCACCGAGACCGCCGATCGGGGAGTGTTCCTCCACCGTCACGATCAACCTGTTATCGGCAAACACCGAGTCAAGCATCGCAGTATCCAGGGGTTTCACCGTATGCATGTCGATGACGCGTGCTGAAATTCCCTTCGCCTCGAGAAGTTCTGCGGCAGCGGCCGCGTCGGCGAGGAGGGAACCGCTGGAGATAAACGCGACGTCGCTTCCCGGGCGATACTCAATCGCTTTCCCGATCCGGAAGTCGAGGTCGCCGGTGTAGAGCGCGGGGAAACCGGGCGCCCCGGTCAGGCGGATGTACACCGGCCCGTCGTGGTCCGCGGCGGCGCAAATCGCCTTGTGAACGCTCAACGGATCACCGGGGGCGATCACGGTAAAGTTCGGAATCACCCGGGAGACCGCCATGTCATCCATTGCGTAGTGGGTGTTTCCCAGGGGACCGAAGCGTACCCCCGCTTCTATGGAGATCACCGTTGCCGGCAGGTTCATGTACCCCAGGGTGTCACGCATCTGTTCCGCCACCCGCATCGGGACCATCGCGGCAAGCGCGACGGCAAAGGGGCGGAGCCCTTCAATCGCCAGTCCGGCGGTGAAATCGATCAGGTTCTGCTCCGCGATTCCGACGTCGAAAAAGCGGTCGGGGTAGGCTTCCTTGAAGCCGGTGAGGCGGGCGGTGGGGGTGAGGTCCGCGGTCACCGTGACGATCTCGGGCCGTTGTGCCGCGAGCATCTCCAGGGTCTCTCCCATCACCGTTCGGTGTCCCTTCTCGGACCATTTCTGCAGTTTGTCGTTTGATATCGTGTTCATATGTGTTGCCGCTCCTTCACGCGTTTTCCAGGAAACTGACCGCCTCATCGTACTGGTCTTTGTTCATCGGCCGGGCGTGCCAGTCCAGGCTGTCCTCCATGAAGGAGATCCCTTTTCCCTTGACCGTCTGGGCTATGATCACGTGCGGTTTTCCCGAGGTTGAATCCTTCATCATCTCCAGCGCTGAGAGAACCTTTGCGGCGTCGTTTCCCTCTTCCAGGACAAAAACCTCCCATCCGGCGGCCCGCCAGAGCGCTTCGATATCGATGTCCATAATCTCGTTGGTCTTACCGGCGAGTTGGACGCCGTTGCGATCGACGATTGCGGTGATGTTGTCGAGGCCGTTTTTGGCGGCGTTCATCGCCGCCTCCCAGACGAGGCCCTCGTTACATTCACCGTCACCTACCAGGCAGTACACGCGGTGGTTCTCTTTTTTCACCTTCGCCGCCTTCGCCATTCCACACGCGACGGCAAAGCCGTGGCCCAGCGACCCGGAGGAGATCTCAATGCCGTGGCTCAGGTGCCGGCTGGGGTGCCCGGAGAGAAAACTCCCGTCCTGCTTGAACGTGTACATCTCCTCGGTGGTGATGTACCCCGCTTCCACCAGCGCTCCGTAGTAGGAGAGACACGCGTGCCCCTTGCTCTGGACAAAGCGATCCCGCTCCGGCAAGGTCGGGTTTTTCGGGTCGTGCTTCATGACGCCGAAAAAAAGGCTTGCCACGATCTCGATGCTCGAAAGCGCCGGGCCGAAGTGAGCCCCCCGGTCGCCGGCGGTGTACCCCATCTCGATAACGTTTCGGCGCATGTTATGTGCCGTCTTTTTTATACGCGCAACGGTCTGTTGATCGCCCATGCTGTAATCCTCCAATTCTCCTACGTTGTTTCTCGTATCGTGTAGAGGTGTCCGCTGAACTGTCCCGTCGGGATAGCCTGCGCCTGCCGGCGAGCCAGCTCTATCAGTTGCGGAACATCCACCCCGATCTCGTATCCCA
>JAQIBO010000434.1 GCA_027859055.1 Spirochaeta sp. | reverse complement strand
GGCCCGTCTTTTTCACCAACCCGCGGGCGATTGCGACGCGTTGCTTCTGGCCACCGGAGAGCTGGGACGGAAGCTTTTCCAGATGATCCTGGATCTGCAGCATCTTCGCCACGGAGTCCACCGCCTCGGCAATCTCGTCTCGCGGCGTGTCGGTAAAGGTGAGCGGATACCCGATGTTGTCGCGCACCGATTTGTCGGGAAACAGCGCAAACGACTGTGGCACGTACCCGATATTTCTCTCTCCCGGCAGCATCGTCGCCGCGTCGTTTCCGCGAATCACAATCGTTCCGCCGTCCGGCGGTTCCAACCCCATGATCGTGCGCAAGATGACCGACTTGCCTGAGCCGGGCAACCCGTACAAAACCGCAAACTCGTCATCGCCGACCTCAAAGGAGACGCCATCCAGGACGGTGTTCTTCTTGTATCGCTTTTGCAGGTTTTCAACCTGCAACACTGTGTGTTCTGACATCGTTCACCGTCCCATGTTGACAAGCATTGGTGCGATCAGAATGCCGACTCCGAAGACGGCAATCAGGATTAACAACATCCAGGCAAACATTCTGAGCGTCCGACGGCGGTCCGCCTCAGGCGGAATGTTTCCAAACGGGATCTGAACCAGCGTTGATGCGATCAGAAGGAGAAGCCCGATCTGGTACAGAACCATCGAAACGGTTTGCATGATCAGAACGAAACTCAACAGAAGTCCGACGATCAACAGTGCCTGCACGCGGTAGGCAAAGGGTGTTTCTTTTCGTTCACTCATCACACTTCACCTCGCACCGTTCCAAAGGTCATTCCGACCAGCAGGTATTTCTGGAAAAAGAAGATCGCGATCACCAGGGGCAGCGTGTAGACCAACGACAGTGACGCGATAAACGACCATTGCACGCCGGTCGAGGTGTACAACCCGACCGACAGCGCCACCGGAATCGTGGTGACTTTGTTGCCACCGATGATGAAGTTGAACAGGAACTCGTTCCACACGAAGATCATGTTGAATACAAACGCCGCAACCAGCCCCGGCTTCACCTGCGGGAGAATCACCCGAACCATGATATGGAACCGCGACGCGCCGTTGACCAGGGCCGTTTCGTCGAAACGGCGGGATATCCCGTCCATGAACCCTTTCAGAATCCAGACTGAAAAGGGGATCGAGAACATCGCGTAAAAGAGCGTCATCGACCAGTAACTGTTGCGCCAACCAAACGCCGAGTACATCAGGTATATCGGCACGATCGTCGCCGCCGCCGGTACCATTCGCATGGAGAGCAACAAAAACATGATAAAATCGGTTCCTTTCGGCCGGAAACGGGAAAAACTGTACGCGGCAAGAAACGATACAACCAGCGCGATCAGCACCGCACCAACCGACATAAATACGCTGTTAAAGAGGTACAAAAAGAAGTTGTTGCTCTGAAACATATCAACGATGTTTTCCAGCGTCGGGCGGAACACCCATTTCGGGGGAATCGCCAGGATCTCCTGCTTCGTTTTGAACGCCGAGAGAAAGATCCACACAACCGGTGAAAAAAACGCAAGGGCAACAACCCATAGAACGACAAAATATCCTGTCTGTCGCTTGGAAGAGCTCTTCACTGTATGTCTCCTTTCCGTTTTCCGAAGTTGAGGATGTACAGAAAGATCGACGTAAACGCGATCGCGACCATCAACGTCAGAATCGCCATTGCGGAGGACCGCCCCATCTTGAATGCCTGAAACGCCTGCCGATACAACGCAACGGCGATCAGCTCAGTCGCGTTCCCGGGTCCTCCGGAGGTCATCGTATGGATCAGCCCCATCGTCTTGAACGCTTCAATGGTGCGCAACAGCACCCCGAGCATCAGAATGAACTTGCCGTGGGGCAGAATCACGTGCAGCAGCCTGGTATACCACGGAAGGCGGTCGATGGCCGCCGCTTCAAGCTCCGCCTTGGGTACCGAACCAAGCGCGGCAAGCCCCATCAGAATCATGAACGGGGTCCACATCCAGATATCGACGGCAAGAACCGATGGAAACGCCCACGCCGGGTCACCGAGAAAGTCGATCTTGATCCCGAAGATGTTATCGATAAAATAGTTGGCAATCCCAAACACCGGATCGAGAATCAACCGAAAGAACGTCCCCGAGGCGACGGGAGTCACGATCATCGGAGAAAACAACATTGTCAGCGCAAACCGTCGCCCCGGTAGATTGGTACTGCCCCAGAACAGAAACGCCAGGGAGACCCCAAGAAGCGTTTCGATCGTCACTGCAAAAAAAACAAAGACAAATGTCCTGCTGAATGACGCCCATATCTCGGAATTTCCGAGGATATAGGCGTAATTCTCAAAACCACTGAACGTTACACCTCGTGCAGAGGTCAACGTGAAGTTGTAAAACCCGAGACCGATCATCCACAGTACTGGAATCAGGTTCCACACCGCAAAGAAGATCAGGACCGGAACGATCAGTTGATACGCAAACGACTGTGTATTCTGTTGATCGAGACGGTGCGCAAACCGACTCAGCACGTTTCGTTTCACGAAAAACCCCTTAGCTTCAAATAGCAGGCGGGGACCACGGCGCCCAAAGGCGCCGGGCCCACACCTGTCGTTTTCATTGGTATCGGAATGAGCGATCTATCAATTTGCCGGCGGCGGCGTATCGGTTCGACCAGCCTCGTTCAGAATCCGCTGCTGCTCACGAGCCGCACGGTCCAGCGCTTCCTGGGCACTGTCAATCTCACCGGTTGCGTATCCGGTGAAGGCAGCCTGCTGCACCGCCAACATCTCCGCGTAGGTCGGTTCATGCCAGAAATCCCGGGAGCGTTCACCGGTCAGCATATACTTGAAACCGCGGAACCAGGGCTGAATGTCCTCGAACCCGGGCGAGTTGAGAACGCTCGCGAGAGCCGGGTTACCGCCGCGGCGGGCAAACTCAAGCTGCGTCTCTTCCAGGTACCACCAGTCGATGAAGTCGAGGGCCACCTGCATGTGCGCCGCATCGTTGAACGCGTTGATCACCCACGGCTGTCCACCAAGAGACCAGATACGACGGATGTCGCCGTTATCAAGCCGGCGTCCCGGAGGCGGTACGATCGCAACCTGACCTTCCATCGACTCGGGAATCATCGCGCCACCCATTGCGGCCCACTGAATCGCCGTAGCAAGACGACCACTGGTGAATCCGTCAACGATCTGGCTGATACCGTAGTTGTTCACACCGTCAGGCATGTACTGCTGCATATCCACCAGCTCTTCAAGAGCGTCGGCGTTTTCCGGCGTGTTGAGAATACCCCACACATCACCCGATTCGGCATCCCAGATCTCTCCGCCACCGGACCAGATATAGGGATAGTACGCCATTGTGAAGAAGTCATACTCTTTGGAATACTGATATGCGGTTCCGTAGAGATCGTCCTCGGGGCGGGTGAAAAAGTCCGCCACGTCGGTGTACTGCTCAAAATCGATATCTTCCCAGTCTTCGAACGTAACCGGCAACTCGTATCCGTACTCCGCTTCAAACGCGTCCTGCTCAGCGGGATCTTCAAAGAGATCCAAACGGATAAAGAGGACCTGTGTGTCCGCTTCCTGGGGAAGCCCCCAGCGTTTTTCACTGCCGTCGGGATAGGTCATGTATGCCTCTTCGACGATCGGATCGTACCACTCGAGTTCCGAAAGCACTTCGCTGTTCGCGATAACGTCGTTCAACGGAACGATCCAGCCCGGTTCGGCAAATGCACCGAGCCACTGGCTGTCACTGATGATAATGTTGAACTCCTGCGAGCGCGACGCCAGTGATGTTGCCGCTTTCTGAAAGAGGCTGGAGAACGGGGATTCCTGGAACGTGAACTCCGCGTCGTAGCCGAATCGTTCTTTCGCATATTCCGCAAAGAGCGGTGACATTTCCACAGCCAGTGAACTGGGCAGCCATCCACCGATACCGAGAATCGCCATATCGATAGACTCACCTTCAAGATCCACCCGCTCACCCTCTAACGGCGAAGCCGTTTCTTCCTGACCACCTCCTGCGAAGATGGAAAGAGGAGTGAGACCGATGAGCAGTATCATGACAGATACAATTACTCGTTTACCGTAAGCCATAAGGCCCTCCTGTTTTTTGATCGCTACGCGATCGATATTGAGTCACCGTACGCCCACCGGAGCGATCCCGGTATGGAGCGAAACGGCATGTTTGTATGGATTTTTTTACGACAGCCGACCCTTCAGGTGCGAAGATCGCCGGATCGACTGTCGCTGCGAATTACACTGTCGGCTGGATTTTCCTGGTCTGTTCCATATACTTCACGGTTCCCGCGAAGTCCACGATCCCCGCATCGGACCCAAGTCCGGTGATAACCTGGGCGGCACACGCCGACCCGAAGAGGCCGCATTTATCGAGATCCCACCCGTGGGAGAGTCCGGTGATGAAGCCCGCACAGTACGAGTCACCGCACCCGGTGGAATCCACAACGGTAGTTTCAAAGATTGGTACGAGAATCTCTTTCAGCTCGCCGTTTTCGCGGTAGGCGATACTGGAACCGGCGGAGCCCATCTTGAACACCGTATGCCTGGCGCCGCGGTCGAGAAAGTACTCGATATTTGCGCGCCGGTCGGAAAGGCCGGTCATCATCTCCGCCTCTTCCAGACCCGGCATGAAGAAATCGATGTAGGGGAGCAGCGGTTCAATCAGATCGAGAAGATCGGGACGGTCAATCGCAACGAGATCAAACGTCACGATCACATCATGTTTCTTGGCAAACTCCAGCACTTTTCGCGTCGGCTCCCCGTCAAACTTCGGCAGAAGGGATGTCCCACCCATATGCAGATAGTCCGCCGATGCGATCGCATCCAGGTTGATATCCTCAAAGGTGAGTTCACCATTTGCACCGGTGACGTGAAGCGCCGGACGGTCGCCGTTCGGCCGAATCGGCAGCATCGTGGCAGATGTCTGGATGCCGTCTTTGCGAACCAGATTCGTAGTATCGATCTTGTACCGCCCCATCGTATCGACGATGAAATCTCCCAGTCCGTCAGTACCGATAGCGCCCATCGCCACCACGTCAAGTCCGAGCTTGGCGAGATCGACGCTCGTTCCTGCAGCGGTACCCGCGACGGTAATCCGAATTTCGTCGAGCAGCGCCAATTGCTGCCCCGGCGGGATCTCCACAACCGGTCGTCCAAGCATGTCAGCGATATGAATTCCGAGGCTCACAACTTTTGCCATACGTACGT
Source organism: Spirochaeta sp. (assembly GCA_027859055.1). Lineage (GTDB taxonomy): Bacteria > Spirochaetota > Spirochaetia > DSM-27196 > Alkalispirochaetaceae > Alkalispirochaeta. Next base: position 8,491 of record JAQIBO010000434.1, on the reverse strand, counting down.
CTCCTTTGGCTCCATAAGTTTGGGTAAGAATAGGCCGACCATCGGCGATTCTGTATGGACTCTATCGTACCACGGTATGGACTTTTCCAGATACGACGGAAGCCGGTCCGGGCGGCGTCAATTTCGCTCCCGAACCCTTCCCAATCCGTGAAAAACGGCTATGCTGAACAACGGTTATGCGGTTGCAAGTTGAATTGAACCTGATTTACGGGAGCATCCTCATCGTCATGGCGGTCTCCACCTTTACCGTCGGAATTGTTGCGCTGAACCGTATTCTCGACCGGTCTGTCGACCGCCTGATGGCGCTGGAGATGGACGCGATTATTCGGGATATCCACGATGCCCACGAGTCGTGGAACGAACAGGAGGATGCGGGGGTTGTACTCGATATGGCCGCGGTACAGCGTTCGGTGGCTACCTCTTTGCGTACGTACGCCTACACTGACGTGGGAGAACTGTTCGTCGTGTCCCGGGACACTATGCAGAACCTGCGAACAAGTATTCGCGCCCCCTTCACCAGCCGGCGCATTCCCGACGACACCGGGTTTTTCTGGTTCCGGGTCTCCAATGAGACGTTCCTCGCCCACTATCAGACCTATCCCCCGTGGGAGTGGACCGTTGCGCTCGCCCTTCCGCAACGGGAGATCTACGCCGAACGGGCAACGTACACCGCAACGTTTATCGCGGTATCCCTGGCGGCGATGATCATAGCGGCGCTGTTATCTCTCTCCCTGTCGCGCAAAATCGCGGGCAGCCTCGCTTCCACCGTCGCGTGTATCCACGATTTTCAGACCGGAAAGACCGACGTACACCTTGATTTCAACGCCAACACCCGCGAACTGGTACAGCTCAAGTCCGGCATTAACACGATGTTCGGCCGAATCAACGAGCGCACCGAAGAGCTTCTCGCCAGCAAGGAAGAGCGGCTGTACATCCAGCGGCGCCTGTACGAAGAGGAGCTGCGGCACAAAGAAGCGGCAATCAGCGCGCTCCAGGGTCAAATCAACCCGCATTTTCTGTACAACACCCTCGAATGTGTTAACAGCATCGCCGTCCTCGAAGATGTGGAGGAAATTCAGGAGATCGCGATCGGGCTGTCGCACCTGTTCAAATACGCGATCAAGGGGTCCAAATTTGTACCGGTATCCGACGAGCTCGCCAGCATCGAACGGTATATGCGCATCCAGAATATTCGGTTCCTCGACAAGTTTGAGCTCGAAATTGCGGTTCCCGACGATCTGCGCGACTACCGGATGCTCAAGTTCATCCTGCAACCGCTGGTGGAAAACTCCGTATATCACGGCCTGGAGCCAAAAATCGGTCCCGGACACATCTTCATCTCCGCAACGCAGACCGGGCCGGTACTGGAGTTTACCGTAACCGACGATGGAATGGGCATGACAAATGCAGCGCAGGACGCGCTGAACGCCTCGTTTGAACAGGGAAGCCTCATCAACCTCGGCGAGGATCAGGGCGACCGAAGCATCGGATTGATAAACATCCACGAACGAATTAGGCTCGTCTACGGGGACGGCTACGGGCTTCATGCCGAAAGTGAAGAGGGGATCGGCACCACCGTCTCTGTCCGCATGCCGGTGATTTAGCGATGTTCAAAGTCATACTCGCAGATGATGAGCCACGAATTCTTCAGGCGCTGGAACGTCGCGTGGACTGGTCCGCCCTCGGACTGGAGATCGCCGGAACCGCCACCAACGGTCAGGAGGGTCTCGAATTGGTGACGGCCCACGCCCCGGACCTCCTGGTAACCGACATTCGAATGCCCGGCCTGAACGGGATTGAGCTCGCGAAAGCGGCGCGCCGGATCTGTCCAGAGATCGAAATTGTCCTGATCAGCGGATTTTCCGAGTTCTCCTACGCACGGGAGGGCATCGAGCTTGGCGTACTCGGGTATCTTCTCAAACCGATTCAACAGACCGAACTGGAAGACCTGCTCCATCGCGCCGTGGATACCCTCAAAAAAAAAAGAGATGACGTCATAACCGGGTGGTACCAGTTTCGCTCGTTTGTGTCGCGGGCTCAGGCGTCGGGACGACTCCACGAACACCTGGTCCATGACGGTATTATTCAATCTGGCGGATCGGTTTTCTGCCTGATCGGTACCGACTCCCCCGTACATACCGAGGAGGGGCCGGCGACAGGGATCTACCGTCGGCAGGTCAGCGCGCGCGTGACCGCTCAATTCGTCTCCGGGACGCCCGCCTTTTGCAGCGATGAGTACATCCGTAGCCGCAACCATTACCGGCAGAGCGGTGGCACCGCCGGAGTCAGCACCGTTATCTCCCGGACCGACGCGATTGAACGCATGATCAACGAAGCAGAGTCCGCGTTTGTCCGGGCGCATTTCTCTTCGGGCTCTCGGTACACAGAATTTCGGCGTGGTGACCCGGATCTTGGCGCGCTTGTTCGGGATACGATACGCAGCCTTGAACGACAGCAGTACGAGACTGCGGCAACGCTTGTCGACACATTGCAGGCGCAGAGTGACAACCCGGGTAGCAACGCTGAGACACTGGTTTCCCTGTACAACGCACTGGTCGTCCAGACGCGCAGTTATTACTCGTTGAATCCTGCAACGGGATTATTGCCGCGACCGCTCAACGGCGTGGTCGAACTTCCGTTTCGATACGCCACGATCGAGGACGTGTTTGAAGCGTTGAATTCAATGTTGGATTATCTGCGCAGAACCGATACCGGAGAAAATCAGGCAGACGGAAATACGATGATCCACGTCCGCGAATATATCGAAAACCATTTTTCCGAAGACGTATCGATGGATCGTCTGGCCGAGACGTTCGATCTGGAAAAGAACCAGCTGAGCCAGCGTTTCAAACATACCCACGGCGCAGGCATTTCAGAGTTCATACGCACCACACGGATAGACCATGCCCGGTTTCTGCTGCGAACCACCACCATGCCGATCTCCACCATCGGCGAGCTCTGTGGGTACAGCGACTACTACTATTTTGCCCGGGTGTTCAAACGGGAAACCGGCGTAACGTGCAGCCAGTTCCGTGAAGAAGAAACCGAGCAGTAAACACGCCCCGTCGCGCCCGTAAACTGGACTGCGACCGGGTCACCGCGATATCCTTGGGGGACCATGCGACTCGCTGAGCTCGATACCGCCGGAATTGCCTACCGTTTTCTCGGACCAACCGCCCTCGACCATTTTTGCGGCCTCCCGAAAAGTCCGGTTCTGTACCTGGAGGCGGCGGCGGGAACGGTTGAGCTTGCGACAGCGTGCGAGGAGCCGACGTTTCCCGGATTGATCGGGTGGGATATTCTGGTATCCGCCGGGGGACATGACGCGCTCATCCGCAGTGAGGATTCCGCAGACGCCCTGCCGGCCCATCTGACCGACCCGTTCAGTATGTTTTCCTGGGATCCGTCGCGGCGGGCGTTTGCCGATCCGACGGGCCTGCACCCGCTGCTCAAAGAGGCGCGCCGCCGAATTCGGGAGGTATCTTCCGCAAAGGGCCGCACCCTCAGCGATGTGGAACCGGTTGTGATCACCGCGTTTCCGGAGATCTGTGCCTCCCTGCCGCGCCTGGCCGCCACGACGGCGGCGACCCTCACGGCGCGCCTTCCGATCGAAATCCCTCCAGAGTTCATCGAACCGTGGAACGCGAACTCGGCGATGCCGCCGCTGTTTCACCGCAGCGTCGTTGCGGCTATTCTCACGGGACCGTGGGCGAATCGCGGACTGGAGCTCCTCCTTCACGGCGGCTATATCGCCGACGTGCTTCCGGAGATCGCGCGAATGGACCGGATCGAGCACAGCAAGGAGGGCCATCCCGAAGGAAACGTGTGGCGTCACAGTGTTGAGACGTTACGCTACCGCAAGAGCAGGGATCTGACCGTGGCGCTTGCACTGCTGCTGCACGACAGCGGAAAACCGCAATCACCGAGCAACGGCGCCAACAAATTCGACGGCCACGCCGACATCGGCGCACGGGTTGCAGCGGGTATCCTCAAACGGCTCGGCTTTCACCGCGAGACGGTCGAGGACGTGCGCTGGCTCGTCCGGTACCACATGATTCCCGGAGCACTGCGTCGTCTGCCCGACTATCGCCGGGACCCGATCATGAGTTCGGCGCTGTTCCCGTTGCTGCTTGAGGTGTACCGCTGTGATCTGAGCTCCACCTTTCGCGGTCCGGAGAACTACTACGACGCGTGCACCGTCTATCGGCGATTTCTCAAATCGCAGCGTGGCCGGTTGGATCTTCCGAATCAGAAACTGGTGAAGATGTATACGGAGTAGCTGAAGGCGGAGTAGCGGCGGGGCGGCTCACGCGAAGCGGCTCAGCAACTCAGCGCGCAACGCATCCAGCGTGTTCTCCACCACGGTCGAGCGCTTCGGGAGCTTCAAGAGACGGGCGAGGCGCTCCGGTATCTCCGGCTCCGCCCCAATCGCCTCACGGCACACTTCGGTAAACTTGGCGGGGTGCGCCGTGGCCAGGGTCACGACGGTTGCATCGCTTCCCGGTTCATCTTTGAGGTGTTCCCGCGCGGCGTAGACCCCGGTCGCGGTGTGAGGACAGATGAACTCGCCGGTAGCGGTATGAACGCCGCGCATCGTTGCCCGAATCGTCTCGTCGTCAACGGCAACACCCGACAGAATCCCGTTAATATCCAGCATGCCACCCCGGAAGATCTCAACCAGGCGTTCAAAGTTACTCGGGTCACCCACATCCATCGCGTTGGCCAGTGTCCGGATCGACGGACGCGGGGTGAATTTCCCGGTCTGCAGGTATTCCGGCACGACATCGTTGCTGTTGGTGGCGGCGATAAACTCCGACACCGGCATACCCCAGCGCCACGCGAAGATCCCCGCAGTGAGGTTTCCAAAGTTCCCGCTGGGGACGCAAAAGATCAGCTCATCCTGTATCTGCTCCTTGAGCTGGGAAAACGCCCACATGTAATAGAAGCTCTGCGGAATGAGGCGGCCGACGTTAATACTGTTGGCCGAGGTGAGGGACACCGCGTCACGCAGCTCGGGATCGAGGAACGCCTCCTTGACCATCCGCTGACAGTCGTCAAAGGAGCCACGGACCTCCAGGGCGGTCACGTTGTCCCCAAGGGTGGTGAGTTGCTGCTCCTGCAGCGGGCTGACCCGCCCCGACGGATAGAGGATCACCACGTCGATACGATCGCGCCCGTGAAACGCGTGGGCTACCGCGCTTCCCGTGTCCCCGCTGGTCGCGGTGAGAATCACCGCCCGGTCACCCCGTTTGGCCAGCTCTTCCTCCATCGTCGCCGCGAGAAACGACGCGCCGAAGTCCTTGAACGCGCACGACGGCCCGTGGAACAGTTCCAGCAGAACAACCCCCGGTTCCAGACGGGTCAGCCGCGGTTCAAAGGGAAACGCCGTCAGCGCCAGGGAACGCGCAGTCGCGGCGTCATACCGCTCCGGGAAGAGCGCCTGAATCATGGCGCCGGCGACATCAACAAATGACGCATCCGCACCGATACTGCGTATCAGAGCGCGAAGGTCCGGCTCTTCGGTCGGATGGTACAGACCTCCGTCCGGTGCGAGCCCATGCAGGACCGCCTCACCGAAACTGACACTATCTGCTCCCGTATTTCGGGTGCTCGTGAATTTCATTGCAACTCTCCCGGTTTCTGCCGATATACCGTTGTACTCACTGTAGCCAGCCGATACGATAAGCCGCAAGATGGGTTGGTTACGTTTAACCACGTTGATAGCGGCGATCGTACTCGTTTGTACCGGATGCGCGACACAGTTGCAACCGCAGGGCGGCGGTCAACGCGGTACTGGAAGAGCAACTGAGCGCGCCCCTGACGGGACCACTCGTGATGCTGAAACCGACGATACCAATCCGGCGGTTCTTTTCGAGAACGACCGGTTTCAGATGGCGGGATTTGTCGAAAACCGGGAGCTTGACGGTTTTGCACCGGCTACGGCGGCCGACGGCAGTCCCGCGGTCATCGCGGCTGCGGTGCCGAACGGGGATGAGCAGGTTCTGCTGGCGGTTCTGATTCAAGACAGCGCCGTGGGAGTCTACGAGCAACGCGCTACTCCCGGCGGAGTGCTCGCCGACGTTCACCGGATTCGCCCCCTCGCGTCGGGAGTCACTCTCGAAAACGTCAGCGTACTATCTCTCGACAGATCACGGCCCCGTTCCAACGGTTTCATTGTACTCCTCAACCGCGACGGCCGTACCGAGGAACTGTACGTCGTCGCAACGGGAAGCGATGTCTACACGGTCCGAATGCCCCTCTCAACGGCAAGTCGCACGGTCATTCGCGATTTGACCGGCGACGGAACCGCGGAACTGGTCCAGTACTCCCGGATCTTTGAAGCCAATGGCCACCGCGAGGTAATCGTCGACTCCTTTGTGTGGGACGGAAACGCGTTCGCCCATGACCGGTCACTGTCGATCCTCCGCCGCATTAACGCGCGCCTTCGTCAGCTGCAATCACAACTGGCCGTCGCTTCGCCACAGGATCGCCGTTATGATGTGCCGTTGCGGGGACAGGACGACGCTCCCGCTGCAAGCGCAGTATTTCCCGCCGTAGAGGTGCGGGTACCGGTCATACCGGAACTCCTCGTGGAACTCGGGGCGAGTGAGTGGACCCTCAACCATGAACTTGCGCTGTTTGATGCGTCGCAGCGTCCGTTCGTGTATCGAGTCCAGATTCATGTTGTCGCAAACCCCTACGCGGAACGCGCCGTATCGATCGTCGGCCTCGATTGAGGCGCAGCGCCGAAAGGATGGAAAGATGTACAAGTATATTATTGACGGAGGCGTCCCGATCAACGGAACGGTTCGCGCCTCAGGTAACAAAAACGCCGCCTTGCCGTGCATCGCAGCTACAATCCTGACAACCGAGACGGTCACCCTGCGAAACGTGCCGGATATTGAAGATGTCCACGTGATGACGGAGATCCTGCAAAGCATCGGCGTCGGAGTGACGCACATCGAGCCGAACGTGTGGCAGTTCGATGGATCCACCCTGAAAACCTCGGAGATATCTCTGGAGATGGCGCAGAAAATACGCGCGTCAATTCTGTTCGCCGGTCCCCTTCTGGCTCGGACCGGATCCGTCACGCTCCCACCGCCGGGGGGGGACGTGATCGGACGCCGTCGGCTGGACACCCACTTTCTCGCCTTCGAGGGGTTGGGAGCCCGGGTCCACACAGACGGCGCCTTCTTTCTGCACGCCAATAAACTGGTCGGTGAGGAGTTGTTTCTCGACGAAGCATCGGTGACCGCCACGGAGAACGCGATCATGGCGGCGGCGCTGGCGGAGGGCAACACCGTCATCGAAAACGCAGCCAGCGAACCCCACGTCCAGGATCTGTGCCATATGCTGAACACGATGGGCGCCAAAATCGAGGGCATCGGATCCAATATCCTGCGGATCTCCGGTGTCGCCGCGCTTCACGGGACGGAGTTCGAACTGGGTGCGGATTTTATGGAGGTCGGAAGTTTTATCGGCCTGGCTGCGGTGACTCGGGGAGATCTCACGATAGAGCGGGCGGGGTCACGACATCTGAAAATGACGCGTATCGCGTTCAACCGTCTGGGAATCCGCTGGGAAACCGACGGAGATACTATTCACGTTCCGGCGCGTCAACGGCTGCAGGTGGAACCGGATCTGGGCGGTATGATTCCCAAGATCGACGACGCCCCCTGGCCGGGCTTTCCCGCCGACCTGACCAGTATCATGACCGTGGTAGCCACGCAGGTAGACGGGACGATCCTGATTCACGAGAAAATGTTTGAATCCCGGATGTTTTTTGTGGACAAGCTGATCGGTATGGGCGCCCGGATCGTCCTGTGCGATCCTCACCGCGCGGTGGTGAGCGGGCCGGCGCGGCTGAGCGCCTCGCCGCTGACATCTCCCGATGTTCGCGCCGGCATGGCGATGGTGATCGCCGCCTTATGCGCGGAGGGTCAGAGTGTGATCCGCAACGTGTACCAGATTGAGCGCGGCTACGAACATCTCACCCGCCGTTTGCGCTCCCTTGGCGCACAGATCGAGCGGGTAACCGTGTCGGAGTAGACAGCCCGCCCGCACATTCTGATCATGTGCGGCGGCGGTCCCGCACTTCGATCTGTCCGAGAAGCCGTTCGTAGGCATCACGAATCCGGACAAACGCATCGGCAAGCTCATCCTGCTGATACCCTTCGAGGGCAACGCCGGTATCCGGATGCATCTGGGAGGCCAACTGCCGGTAGGTGTGTTTGAGCTCTTCCGGCTTGACATCCGGTCCGACACCCAACAGCCGGCACGCGTCCTCGTCGAGGGGGCGTTGCCGGGCACAGCGGTTTCCCACCGTTGCCGGGTTCACGCCAAGGACCTGCGCCGTCGCGTCGATCACCGCCTGGACGGACGCCTCTGCCGTGGGGACGCGCGCCACCGTAACCGACCCAATGGAAGCCAGTTCCTCAAGAAAGCGTACCTCCGTATCGTCGGAGAGGCGCAGTGCCACATCATCGATAAC
>JAQIBO010000428.1 GCA_027859055.1 Spirochaeta sp. | reverse complement strand
CCAGGGTGGCAGTACTCACGTTCCGGTCCGGGGTTTCCGCCTCATCGGCGATAGAAGCTTGCAACCGTTGCCAGACGCGACTGCGGGCACTCTCCACAAGCGCCTCCGGTACCGGGGTTTGCGCCACCTCCGAAACGTACCGAAAGGTGCTGTCGATACGGTGATTAGTGTGGAATATGGACATCGCCTTCCTCCAGTTGCTCCGCAAGCCGCGACCGGGCTCGATGAACCCGGACTTTCACGTTTGTTACACTGATACCCAGAGTCTTTGCGATCTCGTTGTAGGAGAGGCCGCCGTACTCTTTAAGAACGATAACATCCCGCAGGTTGTGCGGAAGCCGTTCGATCGCTTCATGTACGATACGCGCCGTCTCCTCACGCAGGACGGCGGTGTCACCACTCTCTGATACCCGCTGCGGCTCGTGCCACGCTCGCTGATTGGCACGCGCTTCACGGCCGCGGCGTTTGGAGACGTTGTAGGCAAGATTTTTGCCGACGCGGAGTAACCAGTACTTCGCCTGTGCTCCGTCGGGTAGTGATGTGCTGTGCTGATAGAATCGGATAAAGGCGTCATGACAGACCTCTTCAGCCCGATCGGGGTCCCCGAGAATCCGGAGAACCACCTTGAAAAGAATGGGGAAGACGTCGTTATACACTGTCTCAAAAAATGCCTGTTCATCCCTGTGCATTGAAAAACCAACAAGAGCCCGAGAGGTTACACCCGTTCCGACGAATAATCGTGTTGAAGCGGCAGAACCCTTCGGATATTGTGAAGCGATGCGTACGATACAGCGGGCTCTTCAAAAATTCAACCTCCATGTTCCCGTGCAGTTCGATGCTTCGCTGTCGGAATATACCACATTTCGGGTCGGCGGTCCGGCGGAGGCGCTGGTACAGCCGCGCACGACGGGGGAACTGACACAGCTTCTTGCGGCGCTGGCGCACACCACGATTCCGCTGACGATCCTCGGTGGCGGCGCAAATGTCGTCGTCAGCGACAACGGCATACCCGGTGTGGTGGTCCACACCGCCGGGCTTACCGGCGTTGACGTGACAGGAGACGGGATCATCGCCGGAGCCGGTACTGCAATCAGCGATGTTGCCGCCTGTGCCGCAGACGAGAACCGTCCGGGCCTGGATTGGATCTACGCGATGCCCGGTTCTACCGGCGGCGCGGTGTGGATGAACGCGCGCTGTTACGGCGGCGAGATTGCCGCGGTCCTTACAGAGGTGCATTACGTCACCCGCGCCGGCGCGCCGGGACGCTACATCACCGACCCAGCGGATTTCGGGTACAAGGTATCTCCCTTTCAGGACGGCGAGCGGATCATTACCGAGGTCCACTTTTCCGCTCCCCGGCAGCCCGGTAGTTCAGCAGCACTGTGGGAACGTATGCGTGAGATCGAGGAGGACCGCCGCGGGAAAGGGCATTTCGCCGCCCCGTGCGCGGGATCGATCTTTAAAAACGACCGCCAGTTCGGAGAGCCAAGCGGTAAAATCATCGACCGCGTCGGTTTACGCGGGTTGCGTCACGGCGGCGCCCAGGTCAGCAGCGGTCATGGCAATATTATCATTAACACCGGCACCGCCAGTGCACGCGATATCCGCGATTTGGTGACAGAGGTACAGGATCAGGTGTATCGTGAGACAGGTCACCTTCTCGACCCGGAGGTGTTGTTTCTCGGAGACTGGACGTAATCACCGCAGGGGAGGCTCACCATGCAAAGCACGCTTGAGAATCTGCGCGAGTTCATTCAGGACCTTTCTGACGAACAACTCCGTGAAATGGTTGTAGACATGCCGGTCCAGGATATCGCCGATCTCTGGACAGATCTTACGGAGATCGAGGCGATAAACCTCTTCCTGCTGCTCCCGATTGAACAAAAAGCGGAACTGATCACCGAGCTGAGCGCCACGGATCAGGAATGGCTTATCGAGAATCTCCCGCTGGACAACGCCCGGGAGATATTCGAGAAGGTTGAACCGGACGACCTGGTGGACATCATCCAGGATTTGAATCCGGAAGCGCGGGACAACGTATGGCAGTCGCTCAGTGACGAAGCGCGCAGCCAGATGCAGTTTCTCCTTCGCTTTGACGAGGAGCACGCCGCGGGAATCATGACAACCCGCTACCTGGCGATTCGCCCCAACATCACCGTCGGACAGGCCCTCGCCTTTATCCGGGTGAACGCCCGCAAAGTAGAGACGATTTACTACATCTACGTCGTCGATACTCTCAAACGGTTACAGGGTGTTGTGAGCCTCAAGGATCTGCTCTTCACCGACGACGCCGGCCGGATCGACGAGATGATGACGCACAAGGTGATCAGTGTTCTTGAAAACGCCGACCAGGAAGAGGTTGCCAAAACGCTGGAGGCAAACGAACTGATCGCCCTGCCCGTTGTCGACCCGTACAACCGGCTTCTCGGGATTGTCACCTTTGACGACGCGATCGACGTTATCAGGGAGGAACAGACTGAGGACGTCTATAAAATGGGTGCCATGGAAGGATCCGTCGACCGCTATACCGACTCGTCGATCTGGAAACTGATTCGCAAACGGGTGCCGTGGCTGATCATTCTTCTGGTTGCCGGAACCCTGACTACCAATGTCC
>JAQIBO010000424.1 GCA_027859055.1 Spirochaeta sp. | reverse complement strand
TGTATACACAATCCTGTTTCAAGAAGCAGCATAGCTCCTGCGGTTGTGTGGATATATGAAGTCGAAGGGAATTCTTTACTCCCTTCGGGTATCCATCGTCCCTCAGGAGGTTCCTTCATGCCCATCCCAACCTACTGTCCCAACCCGGCTTGTCACGCCCATACCAACCCGCCGACCCGCTGGTTGCGCCCCTTCGGCTCCTACACAACGCAGGCGCACGGCACCATACGACGCTTCCGCTGCAGATACTGCGGCACCACCTGCAGCACCCAGACCCAGTCGATACACTACGCCGCCAAACGACACCTGCCGCTGCGCGCTATCGTTGACTCACTGATTGAAGGCGCTTCCCAACGCGAGATCGCCCGGCGTTACCACACCTCTCCCATGGCGATCCACAACGCGATCATCCGTCTCGGCCGTCAGGCGATCGCTGCCCAGACCGTCCTGCTCGCGCATCTTTCTCCCCGAACCCGAGTGGTCTTCGACGGTCTGCGCTCCTTCGTTACCAGTCAGGACTACCCCTGCGATCTCACCACCCTCGTCGACGCCGAAGGAGAAACGATCCTCGCGATAACTCACGGTGTCTTCCGTCGTGGCGGCCGAATGACACGTTTACAGCGTAAACGCGTGATGGCCAAACAGGAACGCTGGCAGATACCCCACGGCACAATGACTCGGTCTATTTCTACTATCTGGAACGAATTATGGAGCTACCTGGATCAGTCGTTGACAGGCCCGGCGATCATCGATACGGACCGTCATCGCGGGTATCGACGAATCGTTGAGCGTTCACCGGTTTATGGGCACCTGAGAATGACGAACCGCGCAGAGCATCGAATGACATCGAGTCGCGCGCCCCGGACGGCACAGAATCCGCTGTTCCCGGTGAACTACGTGGACCGCATGATTCGTCATCGCCTCCGCGAGCACACGCGGGAGACGATCGCCTTCGGGAGGCACAGTGCGATGCAGCTGTACCGAATGTGGATCTTCGCCTGGGACATGAACGCCCGACGGGAGTGGCGGGTGAAGCACCCCGAGGACGGACGCCACGCGGAACAGGGCTCGTTGGATGAAGCGGGTATCGCGGCGATCAACGGAATCAGCCGCCAGTTCTTCACCCGTCGGATCGATGTTCACGGGTGTGTGGTACAGCAGAGCCTTGAGGATGCGTGGCGGGCGGTAGTGGTAACACCGCCGATCCGCTGGATCATCGGACAGCGGGGTACGACGGTGCGCGTACCCCGCTATACCGAGCGGGACCTGGCGCGCGCCGGCTGAGCCGACGCCCGCGGATGAGTGCTGGGCAACACGATTGTGTATACAGCCGAGGTTACTGCGGTGCCGGGGTCGCTCCGAGTTCTGGTTCGTCAATTTCAATGAACTCGAGGATCTCCGCATCGGAGCGCAGGTTGCCCAGGTAGCGCTGTGCGGCCACGTTGCGCTCCTGTTCGGTAACGAATGTGCGAATGTTCTCTTTCGCGTCCTCGTAGCTCTCCGTCCGCCCGGGGATTCGGTCGGTCACCTGCAGGATGTGGTACCCGAACTGCGTCTCGACGATGCCGGACAACTCACCCGGCTCCAGGGAAAACGCCGCCTCCTCGAATTCCGGGACCATCTGGCCGCGGCCGAACTGGCCCAGGTCCCCGCCGCTTGACGCGCTTGGTCCTTCACTTCGTTCCCGCGCTACGGTGGCGAAGTCTGCACCGTCGGCGATCTCCTGACGGATCTCTTCAAGCTCCGCGCGCTTTGCGGCCAGCTCCGCCTCGTCGGTGATCCCTTGGGTGGTCAGGATAATGTGGCGCGCCGCCACCTGCTCCGGTTGCTCAAAGTACTGCGGATTTTCTTCGTAAAAAGACCGCATCTCTTCCTCGCTAGTCGTGATATCGTCGTAGACTTGCGTACGGATCAGCTCCTCAATCACCATCTGCCGCTGCAATTCCGCAAGAAATTCGTCTTCGGTAAACCCTTCCTGTTCCAGGGCCATCTGGTAGGCGCTTTCGTTGGGAAACTGCCCCTTGAACTGCGCCAGTGTCTCCTGAATGCGCTCTTCACCGATCTCGATACCAAGCTCTTCCGCTTCCTGCTCCAGGATCGTCCGGGTAATGAGCCCGTCCAGTACCTGCCGTTCAAGCTGACTGCGGTACTGCTCGTCAAAGGGCTGCTGGTTCTGCGCCTCAAACCGGGCGATGTTGCTCTCCAGCACCTTGTCAAACTCCGCCCGACCGATCGCCTCACCGTTCACCGAAGCGACCTGATCGGTGACCTCAATCCGGTCACCGCCGTCGGACGTCTCCGAGGACGACTCCGAGGAGGTCTCCGCCTCGCCTTCGGACTCTTCTTTGTTCCCGCCGGCCCACGCCACAACGGATACGGTCAGAAATACTGCTATTGCCAAATAAATTGCTTTTTTCATCGTTTAAGCCTCCACTAAGGTCGCGACAGTCCAACATATTTCACCGTCAAATGTAAAGGATCAGACACCGAGCCCGGATTCTTGACTCCCGGCTCCCGCCGGGCTACTTTAATGTGAGTGTTTGCCGCGTTTTTCACCGGCGGACTACAGACAGAAATAAGGAGCGCATCATGTCGGATAACGACCAGCAGCCGCGGTTTTCGTTCAAACTGAACGGAAAAGCGCTGACCCTCGTAGTGATCGTGCTCGTTCTCATCGGTATCGCAACAACCAGTTTCTTCGTCGTGGACCAGACGGAAGAAGCTGTTGTAACACAGTTAGGCCGGTACGACCGTACCGCACCGCCGGGGTTGCACTTCAAAATACCGTTTGGAATCGAGCAGAACTACAACGTACCCACCCAGGTGGTACAGAACATGCAGTTTGGGTTTCGCGTGGAAAGCGCGGGAATCAACACAACCTTTTCGCAGGCGGATTTTCCGGAAGAGAGCCTCATGCTCACCGGTGACCTGAACATCGTCGACGTGGAGTGGATTATCCAGTACCGCATCGACGAGCCGGTGAACTGGCTCTTCAACGTTGATGAGCCGATCCGCACGATCCGGGATATCTCCCAGTCGGTGGTCAACCGCCTCGTAGGAGACCGTTCCATTATAGACGTCCTTGGTGACGAGCGGCCCAACATCGAGGTCCTCGCCCAGGAGGAGATGAACGAACTCTTCACCCAGTACGGTCTCGGGGTCAACGTGACCGCGGTCCGGCTGCAGAACATCGTTCCCCCGGTGGGGCGCGTCCAGGACGCGTTTGAGGACGTCAACCGCGCCGTGCAGGACATGAACCGCCTCATTAACGAAGGTCGGGAAGAGTACAACCGGGAAATCCCCCGTGCCCGCGGTGAAGCGGAGCAGGTTGTGCAGATCGCCCGCGGGTATGCGGCAGAACGGGTCAACCGCTCCCGTGGTGACGCCTCGCGCTTTAACAACGTCCTGACCGAGTACCGTGATGAGCCCGAAACGATGCGCACCCGGCTGTATTACGAGATGATAGAGGATGTGTTCCTGCCGACGCAGGACGCCCAGGGCGACGACCTGGCCGACCGGCAGGTCCCGGACCTGATCGACCGCAACCTCTCCAACTTCATTCCGCTGCTCAATCTGCAGCAGAACGGCACCGTGCCGGGAGGCCAGCAATGAGAAAAGCAGCAAGTGTACTGACAGTTGTCGTTGTCCTCATCGTGTTTATCGTGATCCTTGGACCGTTTTACATCGTGACTGAGGGTGAGCAAGTGGTGGTGATTCGCTTTGGCGAGATCATCGACACTACGAAGGAGGCGGGCCTCCACTTCAAGGTACCCGTCGTCGACCAGGTGGTTACCTATTCTGCAAAAGTGCTCTCCTGGGACGGAGATCCGCGGCGGATGCCCACCTCGGAAAACCAGTTTATCTGGGTGGATACCACCGCCCGTTGGGAGATAGAGGATCCGGCCCTGTTTTACCGCTCGGTCACCACCATGCAACGCGCCTACTCGCGTCTTGACGACGTTGTAGAAAGCGCGGTCCGGACGGTCATTTCCGCCAACCAGATAGAGGAAGCGGTGCGGGACAGCAACGTCATCAACGAGATCAACCGCGAACAGGCGCTTCCCTCGGAGGCGGAGCAGGCGCTTCCCGACGACGAAGCCGCCATCGAGGACAATGAAGGCGCGCGTCTCCAGGAAATCGCCGATCTGCTTACCGTTGTGGAAACGCGCCAGGAGATCACATCCGGACGGCAGCAACTTTCCAAAGAGATGATCGAACGGGCACAACAGACCTCCAGCGAGCTGGGAATCAACCTTGAAGATATCATTATCCGGCAGATCCGCTACTCCGATGATCTTACCGAAAGCGTCTACGACCGGATGGTCTCAGAGCGCAGCCGAATTGCCGAGGCGTACCGCTCATACGGGCAGGGGCGCAAGCAGGAGCTGATCGGTACGATGGAAAACGAACGTCGTTCGATCCTGTCCGCGGCGTACGAGCGGGCGGAGACGATTCGCGGTACCGCTGACGCCGAAGCGGCGCAGATTTACTCCAATGCGTACAGCCAGGATCCGGAGTTTTTCTCCTTCTGGCGCGCAATCGAGTCCTACCGGCGGACGATGCCGGAGTTCCGCAAAACCCTCAGTACGGACATGCAGTACTTTGACTTCCTCTACTCCGAGGACGGTCAGTAGCAACGCAGCGATCCGTTCGTATCGAGTTCAGGGGCAGTTTCCTTCGGGGAGCTGCCCATTTTTTGTGGGGCCGCGAACGACCGCGCTCGCGGGCACAGTGCTTGTGCCTGCCCGCCCGAGTTGCTACCATGCGCTGCATGACAAAAGCGCCGCTTTCCCGGCTGATTGATAAACTCCCCATCGTAACCCGGTCCGGATCGGGTGATCCGGAGATCACCGCCGTCTGTTACGACTCTCGCCAGGTTGTGCCGGGGGCGGTGTTCGTCGCCACGCCGGGCATCCATGTCGATGGACACGACTACATCGCCGCCGCCGTGGAAGCCGGCTGCGTTGCCGTGGTGTGCGAGGAACTTCCGGAGCACCCGGCGGAGCACGTCGTCCATATTCAGGTCCAAAAGAGCCGCCTCGCCCTCAGTACAATCTCCGCCCGCTTTCACCGACATCCCTCGCGGGAGCTCCCGGTCATCGGTGTCACCGGCACCGACGGCAAAAGCACCACTGCGTATCTGATCGACCAGCTTCTCGGGCACCTGGACCAGGATTCCGGTTTCATTTCCACCGCCCTCATCAAGCGGGAGTTCAAGGTGGAGCGGAACCCGTTCCGCCAGTCGACGCCGGAAGCGCCGGAGCTGCACGGCTTTCTGCGGGACATTCTGGAGATCGGAAAACAGTTTGCCGTTGTCGAGGCAACCTCCCACGGCCTGAGTGAACGGACGGCGCGCCTGCGTGACCTCGATTTTCACGCCGCCGTCTTTACCAACATCTCTCACGAGCACTTCGATTTTCACGGTAACTTCGAGCAGTACCGCAGTGACAAGGCAAACCTCTTTCGCGCCCTCGATCGGACCGCCGGGCGGCGCGGCGAGCGCGACTACCCCATTTTTGGCGTCATAAACGCCGACGATCCCAACGCCTACTACTTTCGCCACGCCACGCGGCAGCCGGTGCTCAGCTTCTCGATGACCGATCCGGAAGCGGATCTGTACGCCGGAGATATCCGGGGCGATATGAACGGCACCACCTGCGTTGTCCGGTGGCGCACGGAATCCCGGGAGGTCCGGATACCGTTACCCGGGCCGTTCAACGTGGAAAACGTGCTCGCGGCGGTTCTCACCGTCGCCAAACTGCTGGACCACAACCCGCTGGACATTCTTGAACTGGTACCGCGGCTCAAATCGCCGCCGGGACGGATGGAGATCGTCTCTCATGATTTTCCGTTTGTCCCGATCGTCGACTACGCCCATACACCCGGCGCGTACGCCAAGGTGCTTCCCCTGATCAAGGGGTATACGCCCGGACGGCTGATCGTCCTTTTCGGTTCCGCCGGCGAACGGGACCGCGACAAGCGCGGAATGCTTGGTGAGGCGGCGGTCCGTCATGCCGACATTATTATCCTTGCCGATGAGGACCCCCGCGGCGAGGACGGTCTGGCCCTGCTGCAGGAGATCGCCGCCGGATGCAGCCGCGCCCGCCCGGGGATCCGGTTTGAGGAGGAGCTGTTCATCATTCGTGACCGCCGCGAGGCGATCCGCTTCAGCCTGCAGCTCGCCGGAGAGGGCGACACCATTTTGTACCTCGGCAAAGGCCATGAAGTATCGATCGTCTACGATGACCACGTGCTCGACTGGGATGAAACAAAGATCGTCGCAGAGGAACTTTCAACCTACCGGAAGGCGGGGAGGCATCGATGAACGTAGCTGTTCTGTACGGCGGTCGCTCCAGTGAACACGAGGTGTCCCTCGTTTCCGCGGCGGGAGTTCTCCGGGAACTGAGCACCCTTCCCGGCTATCAGGTTGTTCCGATCGGAATCACCCGTGACGGCGGATGGTACCGCCAGGACCAGGCGGTGCAACTGACCCGCGCCCGGGGCGGCCACGGTCTCACCGTGGATACCGAACAGCCCCGGGTGGTGGTGATCCCCGGTACGGGCCTTGCGGAACAGGCGGGACGCGCCGCGCCGATCGCGATCGACTGCGTCTTTCCCGTGCTCCACGGCTCCTACGGAGAAGACGGAACCGTCCAGGGTCTGCTTGAGATGGCAAATCTGCCCTACGTGGGCAGCGGGGTAGTCGGCAGCTCTGTCGGTATGGACAAGATTCGTTCCAAAAAACTGTGGCAGGAGCGGGGGTTGCCGATCGTTCCGTACCTTTCAGTCCGCTATGACGAGGCGGATACCCCGGAGATCGCCGTCCTTGCCGCTGATACGGTCACGCGGATTGAGGCGGCGTTCGGGTTTCCGGTGTTTGTTAAACCGAACGCGGCCGGTTCAAGCGTAGGCGTCAGCCGGGTCACCGGCCCCGATCAGCTTGCCGCGGCCCTCACCCGGGCGGTTGTCACAGACTCTACGGTACTGATTGAGGAGGCGCTCCCGGTACGGGAGATCGAAACCGCCGTACTGGGCGACGTGACGGTGCGCTCCTTTCCACCGGGAGAGGTGATCCCGACCCACGAGTTTTACGACTACGCCGCCAAATACGAGGATCCCGAGGGCGCAAGTCTTACCATTCCCGCAGACATTTCCGAAGCCGCCAGTGCGGAGATCCAGCGCATGTCCCGGGAGGCGTTTACCGCGATAGACGGATCGGGGCTGGCCCGGGTGGACTGTTTTCTGCATAAAGAGGACGGGTCGGTCTATCTGAACGAGATCAATACGATTCCCGGTTTCACGCCGATCAGCATGTATCCCAAGATGGTGGAAGCCGGCGGCGTGCCGTACGGTGAACTGTTACAGGAGCTTATCGCCATTGGGCGGTCGCGGGCGGCGGTGCAGCGGCGCCGGGACTACGCGGCCCGGTAAGGCGAAGCGTCGGTTACCAGTGCTCCCAGCCGACGATGCGCTCCCGCGGCAACCGCTCGGTGAGCTCGCCGTCTTCACCGGGAGCTCCCACCGCCAGAAGCATAACCACCCGCATCTTGTAGGGAACGCTCAGCAGCGATTTGACATCTTCCTCCCGGAACGTGGTAACGGGACAGGAACCGAGCCCCTCGTGTTCCGCCTGCAGCATCATAAACGCCCCGGCGATACCGGAGTCCACGGGATAACTCAACTGCCCGTTGGGCATCTTGTAGTCGATATTGGTGGTACAGATCGCGATGACCGCGCCCGCCTGACCGACGTAGCTCTGGCCGTAACACGCGTCTTCGATCTTCGTTCGCACTTCCTGATCCTGAATCACGATAAACCGCCACGCCTGCCGGTTCTTTGCCGAGGGCGCGCGGCGGCCGGCCTCCACAATGCGTTCGACTTGCCGAGCATCCAACGGCGTGTCCAAAAATGTGCGAACACTCCGGCGTTTCATGATTTCAGGAAGTAGTTCCACCAGGGCTTCTCCTTGACCGGCTGGTCATCGCCTCATATGCTCAGGTTCAACGTGCGTGTATCTTTCGTAATATTAAGTGTAACAGTCCTGCTGAGCTTGTTACAGCCCCTGTCGGCGCAGGACCAGCCCTTCCTGGCGCCCCTCCAATCTCTTCGCGACGCGGACACCGCTGCGGACTATTCCGTGGTCACCCTTGATCTCCGTGAAGCGGTAGGACACACCTTTTACCAGGACCTGCTCGTCGGCCCCGACGGAACGATCAACACCCTTGTGGTCGTCGCGCTTGAAACGCTGACCGCTTCATCGGCGGACATGGTTCGGCAGCTGGCACCGCATACCCACGTGGCGCTGATCGCCCCGCGGAACGGTGCGGCGGCGACGGCCCGTGTGGTGGAACAGATCCCCGGGGTGACCGAAGACACCGCCGTCGTCTATCTATCAGTCGGCGCTCCCACAACAAGCTGGCAGCTCGCCGTAGCCGGCCGGCTCAGCCCGGCGTGGATCGCCCAGGCGGTCATCGCCGCTGATGTGGCGCCGTTTTCGCCAATTCTGGTCAACACCGCCCGCCTCGGCCTCGGTCAGCGCGACACCGTACTTGAGGAAGCGCTTTCCCGGAACCAAAGCGCGGTTCGGCTGCGCGTGGAGGACGTCGATCGCGCGTCGTCGGTGATCCTCCCCTTTGTCCGCGCCGTTGGCCCGGTACCTGCAACGGCGACGCGGGCGGATGAACAGAACTACCTTATCGTTCCGCCGATCGGCACCCGTACCTCACCGTACGTTCTTATTGAGGCGGTCCTCGTCTGGACCATTGTAACCGTCGCGGCGATTCTCATGCTCTTTGCCGTCAGTCGCCCGCGGCGCGTCCGCCGGTACGTCTCGGCGATCCGGCATAACCTGGTTCTCTTTCTCGGCCTCTTTCTTATCCTGGTGTCCAGCCTGAGTGCCGGCAATCTGGCGCTCCGGGCGTTGGGAAATCTGTTTTCCGTTTTTGATCTGGCGCTTCCCCTGGCGATCGCGAAGTTCTCATTCGGGCTGGTTGTGCTCACCTTTTTTTACCCCGTGCTTCATCGGCGATCACGCCGCTCATCCACCGTGTACAGCGGAGCCGCGCTCTTTCTCCTGATAATCGGCAGTCTGATCGCCAGTGTGTTCAGTGTGATTCTGGGCATGTTTTTCGTGGTGGCGTTTATCTTCGGCTTCCTGTTCAGTCTGTCCCACAACGCACCCCTGAAGACCGTATTTCTCATCCTCGCGGTTATCCCCGGTGCGTACGTGGTGCTCACGGTGGTTACCGTCGGGGACCCGCAGGCTGTCTCCGCGATTCTCACCCCACCGATCTGGCGGGAAGTGGTTACCGCCGTTCTCCTGCTGCCGCTGCTCCTTATGTTCTTTCGCCTCGATATCCTCGTGCGCACCGTTCCCCTGCTGCCGATCATCGGGACCCTTGCGGTACTCGCCCTGGCGCTCACCACCGCGGTCGTCATAACCGAGGTGAACGCGGACGCGCCGCCGACGGTGCGTATTCTGGAGCGGTTTCCCCCGGAAAACGACGAGATCACCTCATCTGTTCCGGAGACCGGTGAACTGACGGTAACCGGCGAAACGGCGGGCGCACCGGTTCAGATTCGCCGAAACGGGCGGCCGCTCATCGCGTGTGATGACCCGCCATGCACTACGGAGATCGCCGCGCCGGCGCCACCGGTGACCCTCACGACAGAGCTCGGCCGTTCCCTGGACCGCTATACCGTTCGCTACCGCATCGACTACACCGCCGCCGCGCGTTCAATGACGTTTTCCATCCGCACAAACGCTCCGGTGCAACTGTACGCCGCGGATCTTCCCGCCGATCTTCCCCCGGGCGATACGGCGGCGGAGTTCACCTTTCGCCCCGGACCGTTTCCGCCGCGCCGGCTGTCCGGGACGATCGTTCTGCGCGACGCACCTCCGGACCTGCGGGTGACAACCCGGGTACAGGCGCGCTTTCCCGGGACCGGTGTCGATATCGTCACGCTTCCCGAAGAGCGCCCGGTAACACCGCTCGGCCACAGTTCCGAATGGACGATCCGTTCGGAACGATCGATACTGGCGGAATGAGCACCCTGTTTTTTCACGTTGACATGGATGCGTTTTACGCCTCGGTGGAGCAACACGACACCCCCGCCCTTCGCGGCGTCCCCGTGGTGGTCGGCGGCAGAAGCGGTCGCGGGGTTGTTGCGGCGTGCAGTTACGAATCGCGCACCTTCGGCGTCCACAGCGCGATGCCGATGCAGCAGGCGCTGCGCCTCTGCCCCGATGCGGTGGTCGTCCCGGTGCGCATGCGGCGGTATCGGGAGGTGTCCCGGCAGATCATGAAGATTCTCGGGGAGAGCGCACCGGCGATCCAGGCGATCTCAATTGACGAGGCGTTTTTGGATATGTCCGGAACGGAGCGGCTCCTCGGCGCCCCGGAAGAGCAGGCACGACAACTGAAAGAACGCATCCGCGCGGAAACGGGCCTCACCATCTCAGTCGGCATCGCCGTTTCGCGCTTCATCGCCAAACTGGCCAGTGACGTGGATAAACCGGACGGACTGTACCGCGTCCCCGCGGGAGGCGAGGCCGATTTCGTGCTGCAACTGCCCCTCAAGGATCTCTGGGGACTTGGCGGTCGCACCCGCTCGCGCCTCGAGCGCCTTGGCGTTACCACGGTCGCGGCGCTGCGGGAGCAACGAGTCGAGTTCCTCCGCGGCCATTTCGGGCCCTCATCGGGAACGTTTCTCTACCGGATCGCCCGCGGCGAGGACCCCGGTATCTACACCGGCGCCGGTGACCGTCACAGCATCTCCGCGGAAGAGACGTTTGAACAGGACATAACCGATGAAGACGAGCTTCGGCGGCACATGCTTCTCATGGCCGAGGAGGTGATCCACCGTTCAATTCAGGAGGGGTGGCGCGGCCGGACGATCCAGGTGAAATACCGCTTTCCGCCCTTTGAAACGCATACCGCCTCCCGCACCCTTCCCCGTCAGGTGGAAAGCACCGAAGAGCTTACCGCAATCGCGATGGAGCTGCTTCGGGAGCGCCGGGGACAGCGGCCGCTCCGCCTGCTCGGCGTCGGACTCGGCGGCGAACTCCACGAGCCGGCGGGGCAACAGCAGGACCTGTTTTCCGCCGCGGAGCCCGCCCCGCCGCCGATCGATCCGACGATCGTTGACCTCCGCCGCCGCTTCGGACACAGCGCCATCGGCAGGGCAAGCACGATCACCGACGATTCTACAGAGCGTTCATGAGTTCCCGCGCCTCTTCAAGCTGACGGCGCTCGCTCGGTGACGGCGTCCGGATCGATTCGATATCCCGAATCACACCGCGGAGAATCGTTTCCGCCTCGCGGGCGTCTTCGACGTCGTCGACCGAAATAGCCCCTTCGTAGTAGAAGCCGCGTTCAATCGGCGTATTGGCGCCGGAATAGTCATCGCGGATACCGGACAGCTTCCGGCTGCGCTGCCGGCTGTTCCAGTCACGGTCGATGAGGTGCGAGGCAAGCTGCACGTAAAACGATTGCGTCGCCTCGTCGCGTTCACCGGAACGTACTTCCGCCTCCATGAGGTCCACCGATTTGCGCGCGAGAGAAACAGCGTACTCGGTGTTGCCGAAGGAGACCACTCCGGGAACCTTGGCGTACAACTGTCCCAGGACGTAGTAGCTTTCGGGATGCTCCGGCTCCTGGGTCACCGCCTCGGTGAGGAGGTCACGCATGTCCGGTGCGCGGAACAGGCTGTTCATCACCCCTTTGATCTGGCCCCAGCGGCCGATATTGGCGGATGTCCAGTAATAGCCCAGGTGGTTTCCCGCGTCTGCGGCGATCGCATCCTGGCCGTACTGTTCGCCGGCCTCGTAGATTGCAAGCAGTTCATCGTCACCCGCGCCCGCTTCATCGCGCTGATCGCCGCGCATCAGCGTCGCCGCGGAGAGCCGCCAGTAGACTTCCGCCCGGTCTGCGGCGCTGGTTGCATCACCCTCCAATGTTTCCAGTCGGGATATCGCCTGATCCGGTTCCTCCGCATCAAGCAGGTCGTCCACCTGTTCCAGCCCGGTGGAAAACTGGGCAAACACGGCGACCGGGAACAGCGCGACCATCATGATCATAAGGATGTAACGACGTCGGTACGCGACGCGCGGTGTGGTGTATGAGTTGTACATTTCGATTCTCCTTCGCGTTGATTGTATCATCGTTCCGCCGGACTGTGTCCGTCGTTGTCCCCGGGGATAGCAGGGACAAAGGGGCTGCACAGTGTCGCCAGTTCGGTCAGGAACGCCGTATCCTCGGCAGAAAACGCGTGGGGGGTGTGGGAGTCGATATCGATCTCCGCCACAAACGCCCCGTCCCGAAAAACGGGAACCACGATTTCACTTTTGACGTGGATACTGCACGCCAGATAGTTGTCCTGAGCGCCCACGTCGCCAACCACAAACGTCTCGAGACGCTCCGCCGCCTGGCCGCAGATGCCGCGGCCGTAGGGAATGCGGAGATGGTCGGTCGGCGCCCCTTCGTAGGGACCCAGCACCAGCAGCTGTTCTTCGGGAATCGCGATATAGAACCCGACCCAATCGTAACGGGGAACTTCCCCGTGCAACAGCGTGCAGACCAGTTGCAGCCCCACGTGCCGCGGCGCTCCACGTTCCAGTTCAGCCCGGCACCGTTCAATCAAAGAAGCCCTTTTCATAGCCGGCACTATCGCGTATTTTCTCAGCGGGAGACAAGAGATGCCGAAAATCAACCACCACTACACCAAACTCGCCACATCGTACCTGTTTGTGGATATCGCAAAACGCGTCCGCGCCTGGCAGGATGCCCACCCGGATTCACAGATCATCAAACTGGGAATCGGTGATGTCACCCGCCCCCTTCCCCCGGCGGCGATCCCCGCGCTGCCCGAAGCGGCAGAGGAGATGGCCGACCCGGCGCAATTTCATGGATACGGACCGGAACAGGGCTATGCGTTTCTCCGGGAGGCGATCGTCCGCCACGACTATGCACCGCGCGGGGTCGCGATAACCGCCGAGGATGTGTTTGTCAGCGACGGCTCAAAGTGCGATACCGGTAACTTTCAGGAACTCTTTGCCGTCGATCAGACGATCGCGGTACCCGACCCGG
This sequence comes from Spirochaeta sp., assembly GCA_027859055.1. Taxonomy (GTDB): domain Bacteria; phylum Spirochaetota; class Spirochaetia; order DSM-27196; family Alkalispirochaetaceae; genus Alkalispirochaeta. The sequence goes on along the minus strand of JAQIBO010000424.1, from coordinate 2,006 downwards.
TCTATCCGGTCTACGTGGACACCAACGTCATGGCCGGGCGGACCGGTGCGTTTGACGGTGGACGCTATGCGGGCATCGTGTATATGACCGGGACGCGGGACAACGGGTTTGTGCCGCCCCCGCCGGAAGAGCACGCGGATCTTCTCTACCTCTGTTTTCCCAACAACCCCACCGGAGCCACGGCAACGCGGGAACAGCTCGCCGCCTACGTTCGCTACGCGATCGACCACGACGCGATCATTCTCTTTGACGCCGCCTACGCCGAATTTATCCGGGATCCGGACCTCCCGCAGAGCATCTTCGAGATTCCCGGTGCCGAGCGGTGTGCCGTGGAGTTCCGCAGCTTTTCCAAGACCGCCGGTTTCACCGGGTTGCGTTGCGCGTATACCGTGATTCCCGAGACGGTCACCGCCGCGGGGCCGGACGGCGCGCGCCACTCCGTGCGCGATCTGTGGTCACGCCGGCACAGCACCAAGTTCAACGGTGCATCCTATCCGGTGCAGCGCGCCGCGGCTGCGGCGTTCTCCGAGACCGGCAGCAGGGAGGTTCGCGCGCTGTCCGACTACTACCTGGAAAACGCCGCGATTATCCGCTCCGGCGTCGAACGGCTGGGGCTTGCCACCGTCGGCGGCATCAACTCTCCCTACGTCTGGGTTGATGCGGGGCGATCCTCCTGGGAGCTCTTTGACGAGTTACTCAACAAGGCGGGAGTCGTAACAACGCCCGGCGCCGGGTTCGGTCCCGGTGGCGAGGGGTTTATCCGGATCAGCGCCTTCAACGACCGGCCGCAGGTGGAGGAGGCGATGGAGCGCATCGTCTCGGCGCTGTCGTGAGAGAGGAAATTCTTGAAATTATTTCTTGACAAATAGATTGACAAGGTTTCGGTAATTTTTTATCTTTCAGGAGTAGCGAACAACACCGACCGGGCAACACAAGGTTGCCGCTCGTCACACAGACAAGACGTCCGGTGCAACTCCGGGCGGTCGCAACGGGAAATAGCAGCGTCTTCGGGTAAGTTGCTATTTGAAAACAGAAAAGGGAAAGTTTCTGGCCCACTACCCTGATAAGGAGGTCAGCTATGACGCTTGCCGCTCTTACCATTGGTGGACTGGTCCTCGCAATGGCCGTTACCTGGTTGCGCGTTCACGCCGACGATCGGAATATCCGAACCGCCGCGTAACGTATGCGTTGGCTGGAGCCGATCACGGCTTCTATCTTTCCGAGACGACCAATCGGTCGTATGTCCGGTTCCGCGCGCGCTGTTGCGACGGGCCCGGTCGTGACAGAAGCCCTTCCGGTGTATTCACCGGGGGGCTTTTTCTTGCTTGACCACAGGCAGCCGCTGTCGTAGGCTGGAGTAACGGCAATGGCACGCAGAACGGTACCGATCACCCTCAAAATGAACGTCCTCATCCTCATTTCCCTCACCGTGGGAATCGGCGCAGTCACCGCGTTTCTCGGGTATTCCCTCACCCAGACGATCGATGAAACCACCCGGGACTCCCTTGAACAGGAGGCCGACCTGGTGTATGAGGCGCTGGAACAGCTGATGCTGCCCGGTGAAGCGCCGCTGGTGGTCGACTATTTCCGCGGCATCGCAACGATCGACCCGCGCTATCGGGTGTACCTGTACCGCCCCGACGGTACTCCGGCGTTTTCGGACAACCGCACGATCGCTGCAGTGAACGAGCAGCTCGGTACGTCGATGTTTCCGCCCCGGCCGGTCGGCGCCTCAGACAGCATGGCGCCACCGTTTGAACCGAACGAGTATTTCCGGGAGGCAATCGAACTCCCTGCCCGCCAGGTTGTCTTTGAGGAGCGCAGCGCCGATACGACGGTCGTGCGGTACTACAAACCGCTCATTAACCTTCCCAAATGCACCACCTGTCACGGGAGCGATCACACGGTACGTGGTGTCCTCGATCTGCGAAGCGATATATCCGACAACAGAGTCCGCCAGCAGCAGGCGGTGTTCTCCAGCGCCGGCGCCTTTCTCGTCCTTGTTG
>JAQIBO010000408.1 GCA_027859055.1 Spirochaeta sp. | reverse complement strand
GAGGACACGGCGCTCCGCCGGGGCGATACGCGCTCCACCTTCCACGAGGAGAATAACCTTTGCCGCAGCGTTCGCCGTTTCGTCCCGGTCTGTGATAAAATCCCGATATGTACCGCCCTCACCACCGCCTTACCGGCGTGGGACTACTTGCCATGAACGCGCCGGGTGCGGAGATACCGTTTCTCTCCTTGTTGCGCGAACTCAATGAAGCACTTGTCGCGGCGGAGACGTGCTATGCGGTCATCGGTGGCGTGGCCGCGGCGCGTGCCGGCGGCTCCCGGACCACCGGGGACATTGACGTTCTGGTCGACCGGGAAGGGTGGGGACGATTTCAAGCGACGCCGCATGACAACTTCACCGTTGGCGCCGACTGGGCACGCCATAACTCTTCCGGCGTGTCAATCGATGTTCTGTTTGCCGGAGACGACTGGGACCTGCCGTTTGTGCTTCCCGTTCCGGAGGAGGTGCGCGAGTGGGACGAGCGCGCCGGCGCGTGGTTCATGCGTCCGGTTCACCTGCTCGCGTTGAAGGCGGCGGTGCACCGCTCCAAGCTACGCGAAATCGGCGCCGCAACTGCGGCAAAGGACCTGGCGGACGTCCGCGCGATCCTCGAGTCTGACCCGACACTTCTGGCTGCACAGGAGCTGAAGGACCTTCCTGCAGAGATTATCGAGCTGCTTCACCGGACGATGGACGAGATCGCTGCGTATCGGCAGAAAACGCCCCGACGGCCTCCGCACACAAGCGGGTGACGTGGCCAACGATTCGCGACTCACAAAAACTGTACGAGGACGCCGGGTATCGTGTCGCCGCCGCCGTGGTCGAAATCCTCACCGGACGGCTCAAGGGTTACGCCCTCGACATCGATATAGATCTGACGGGGAACACCGTTCAACGTGCCTTCTGCACCGCGAAACTGGAACGAGGAGATCGGGATGGAGAACTCGATCCCCTCGGCGCCACGGATCGCGTTTCGCGTGGTGCGGTAGCCGGTTGTCCACTCGCCGCCGCCGTCGGGGTTTGGATTCTTGAACACCGCAAGATACACCGTTTGCCCGCTACGCACCCCGGCGGTGACATTGGCGATCGTTCCGTTTCGCACGCCTGTGTCCCGATGCGGGTAGATTGAAAGCTCAAATCCGTCACCGTCATTGAACGTACCAACCCGTACAAACCCGTACAGGGTATCGTCGTCCGCTGCAAGCTGTACCGTCCTAAGATCCGCCCGTTCGTCGGTTCCGCGGTCGAAACTCAGAATCGGAATCGATTCCCAGTCGGTTGCATCGCCATCGACAACGATCGGAGTCTGGTGAAACCGCAGGACGCGCCGCCCGGTGGCCACCTCCACAAAGCGGTCCGCAGCCGCCAAATACCGGTCGAAAGGGGCGCCGTCCCCGGCTGCGCCGCGGTCAGGAACCTCCGGACGACGCGCCGCCTGTCCCTGCTCGAGGAGGGCGGAGACACGCTGAGCCATTCGATCCTGGTACTCGTCAGGAGACAGGCGCGGGACTGCAACGTTCACAACCGTGCGTTCGCCTTCCGCGATAACCACTTCGCGGGAGTAGAACGGTTCGTACCCGTCAAAGCCAACCTCAAATGGATAGGAACCGGCAAGTACACGGTCGAGATTGAGGGCATTTGCGTCCAGGGACTCGCCGGCGAGAAATATACCCACGGCGGGGGCCGGACTGGAGAGGGAAACCGCGAGGGAGCCATAGGTGAGTGCCCGGTTGGTATACGTGGACATCAAGCGCCGTCCCACCTCCGCGCCGGTGTCGAATACGTCAAAGACCGATGAAAAGGTCTCCGTCTCCTCGGTGACGATCTCACCGGACCCACGATTCCGAACGGAAACGCTGGTCGTGTAATTTCCGACTTCATCCTGAGACACGACGCCAACAATCTCGACCTCTGCTGACTCGGATCGTTCCGCAACCCGGAATCCGTCGAGAAGCACAATCGTCAGGCGAAGATCGCGGGTGATAATAGATCCCAGCGAATCGAGACCCGGGTTTTCCGACATGTTTCGGAACGTGTCAACGTACACCGGAATCGGGGTCGGATCGATCGGCTGGGCCACAACCTCACCGCCGGAAAGCAGGGCCAATCCGCTGATCAGCGCAAGCAGGACAAGATGGGTGAACCCGGGGGCCCGGGGATGAACGATGCCACGGTATCCTGCGACAGTTTTCCGGCTCATCGTCCCGCCTCCCCAAGGATGATATACGGCTGGAAAAACTCGTTAAACGTGGAAACTATCTCTTCCGGAGCCGGCGCGTGCGCCGAGGTGGGAAGCAGCACGAGTGTCACCGGACGCCCGGACGGGCGGTGCCATACCCCGACAACTCCCGTATCGCCTCCTGACTCGATCTGACGGGTGATTGCCGGGCGCGGGTCAAGGGGTTCGCCAAGCACAAGCCGGGCATTGACCTCTTCGCCCACTGATACCTGATCAGGTTCGAAAAGCTCTTCCAGCGCGGCTTTTTGGCTGCGGTCACCCTCAAGCACCCACAGGCGGTATACAATACCCCCTTGCCCTCGACTGCGCTCCGGATCCGGCACGTACCCGATGACTCCGCCGGAGGTATCAGCGAGCCACACGATCTCCGCCGACGGAGCGACGAATCCGACGCCGTCACGAACCCGACCGTACACGCCGCGGCGCCGAAACGTAAGTGTCCGCACTACCTCGGCGAATGCCCGTTGCACATCACCGTCCGGTCCGCTCATCCAGACTGCGAGGAACCCGCCATATGGAGTTTTCTCCGTCGCGTAGAATTCCGCCACAGGTGATGCGGGTGCGCTCGCGCCCGTTCCGGCAGTCATTCGGTCTCCCCATCCGGCAGCGACAGTCCACTCCACACCCGCCGGTGACAGATACGTCTCCCGGTGAGTTTCCTGCGGGGGAAGCTCTATTTCCGCGACATAGTCCGGAAACGTGATCGGCGTCGCCCCGTCGACGGAAACGAAGTGAAAGGCGCCACCGATGAGCCCCGTCTCACCGTCGTGAAACCGGAGCACTTCGTACCGTTTTCCCTCTGCAGGGTAGTTCGTCTCGATCGCCTGTGGTGGACTCAGAGAGAACCCGTCGACGATGAGCGTGTTGTCGAGAGGCGTGGTGACTCTGCCGAGCGCATCGGCAGAATCAAGGTTGATCTGCGGCGGGACATCCGGGAGCGACGGTTGCTCAGGGGCGCGAGTCGCGCAGGAAGTAACAATCAGAACGCTGCTGAATACTGCGACCGTCCTGATCGTGCGGCGAAGCGTTCGAGGGACCATCGCTCACAGGATAAATTGTTTATACAGATTGTCAAGATTTAATGTCTGAAATTGTCGATCCTGCAGGGGTGACCGCAACGTCCGTGATATACTTCGTCCCATGAGCAGTGGTCCTCCAGGCACTCGACGCATGGCCACAGACGTGATGCGTCGGCTTTTGTTCTCCGAACGTCGAGGGCGCAGCTTCACCGTTTCAATTCTCTTGGTTGTCGGTATTGGCTTGGCCCTTCCTGTGTCGCCGGCTTCCGGGCAATCCGCGGAATCTGTTGAAGCCGACGCGCTGCGTGTCGCGGTGTTCACCCCGACAACCGCCGGCAATACCTACTGGCCGGAAGTTCACCGGGTATTGGACGCCGCCGCCCACAGTCTTGAACTGGAGATTTCTTTTTACGAGTACAATGTAAGTGATCGATTTGCGAAAGCGGAGGCAGGAGTAGCACAGCTCAGTGCCGCACCGACACCCGACGCGGCGATCTTCTCCGTTGCCTTTGGACAAGCTCAGCCGTTGATGACCGCTGCGGAAGCACTGGGAATCCCGTTTTCCTCCACGGACCGTTGTTTCCCGCGGAAATAGCTCAGATCGGTGGCTCGCCGCGAAACACGTACCGCACCTGGATCGGCTATTTTCACGAAGATGAGGAAGAAAAAGGATTTCTCCTTGCCCGGCACCTCATTTCCGCAGCGCGCGCCCCGGCGCGCGCACATCGCGGAGACACAGCAAGCGAGACGGTTCGCGTTGTCGGTGTCGGCGGCGACACAACCTGGTATGGCTCTGCACTCCGGGAGCGGGGACTCCAACGCGCCGTTGACGCCGACCCGGCGGCAACGCTTCTTCAAACGGTGCCAACCCGGTGGACGCCGACGGAGGGTCGGGAAATGACCACCAGACTCATGGATCGCTATACCGACATATCGGTGATCTGGGCGGCGAGTGACCAACTGGCGTTGGGCGCCGTCGACGCCGTGCGTGCCCGCGGGGAGACACCGGGCGAGACCGTATTCACCGGAGGCCTGGACCTGTCGCTGGTGGGACTTCAGGCGGTTGCGCAGGGTGACCTGACCGCCACCGTGGCGGCAAGCCCGCTTGCGTGGGCACAGATTCTCATTTACGTATACGACTACCTCCACGGCATCGACTTCGCTGCCAGGATGGGTACGGAGATTTTTATTCCGCCGGAAACGGCGACGCGTTCTACTGCTCCTCAGCTTATACAGGAGCGTGAGCGATACGACGAGATCGACTACCGTCGGTACTCCCGGCACTACCGCGGGGCCGACGCGCAGGACCTGATCGGGGCGCCGGGACGATGAACACCACTGGAACACGACGACTCGCGTTTCGTCACCTTCTCGCCATCGTTGTCGTCAGTATCGTCTTTTCCAGTGGGGCCCTCCTCTACCAGGTTCGGTCCCAGTACGTTCGTGGTATTGAAGAACGCGACGTTGTTCTTCAATCGATCGAAGAAAGCTACGTTCCTCCCGTGGCGGCGGCGTTGTTTTTCTACGAGAACCGACAATTGCAGCTCCTGTCTGAGGGCATTGTGCTCTTGCCCTACGTTGAAGCGGTCACCGTTCTTGAGCGCCGCTCAGACGAAACGGTTCCGGTTACAGCCGTCGGCAACGCGGGAAGCGCCGACGCCGACGCCACCGCCACGGAGTACCCGCTGACATACGAGTACGACGGAGATTCCCGGGAGATCGGCGTGCTTCGGGTGACTACCAGCATGACCCGGGTGCGCGAGCAGATCCTTGCGCGAATCCGAACAACTACCGCGGCGAGTCTGGTCGCGATCGTCGCTTTCGCGGTGGTGGTACTTCTGATCGTCCAGCGCATGGTTTTTCGGCATTTAACGGTGATAACCACGTTTATGCGCGACCTCGATCCGGATCACATCGGCTCGCAGAAGCTTGTGTTGCCGCGACGGGCACGTGGCAGTGCTCCCGACGAGCTTGACGAGATAGCCGACGCAACGAATATGATGATTTCCCGGTTGGAACGTGCTCTCAGCGAGAAAACGACGCTCTTGCATGAGCTGTACCATCGAACCGGAAACATGCTCCAGTCTGTTCGTTCGATTCTCTTTTTGCAGAGTTCTTCAGTGGAAAAAACGAACAGCTTGAAACGCTCGTTCGCGCTGTGGACAACCGGATTCTTGCAATGGCGCTGGTACACCAGACACTCTACCAGCGGGGCAGCCTGTCCCGTATCAACATGGAAGAATACATCCCTGAACTGACCCAGGCGATATTCGACAGTTATCAGAACACGGTGCAGCGAGTTCATCTCATCATCGATGTTGCTCCGGTGTCCCTTCTTATCGACACCGCGTTGTCCTGCGGATTGATTGTGAGCGAACTTGTGTCCAACAGCCTGGAACACGCCTTCCCGGGGGACCGCAGCGGTGTCGTTTCCGTCTCGCTGGTTCAGTCAGAGGACGGCACGTACCGGCTGACCGTCGCCGATGACGGGATCGGCGTCCCCGGTTATTCCGACCTCCACAGGTCCGGCACGATCGGAATCGCTTCGGTGAACGGAATCGTGGAACAGCAGTTGCGCGGGCGTCTTGAGTTTTCTGTCGACGGCGGGGTGCACTGGTGGATCACTTTTTCCGACGACGTGTACCGCGAGCGCGTCCGCGATAGCTGATTCCAGGAAACGCGGTCTGCCTAGCAACCGGTGCTGCTTCCCGACTACGTTCTCCCACACTGATCGCCTTGTTCAACTCGAGCCCCTGCATCGGGATACGCAGTCGGTTATTTGAAACCGAACTGACGTTCCGGGGAGTCCTGTTTTTTCAGCAATAACATCCACAATAAAACGCTTGACGCCCCGCGAAAGCGGGGTGACAATAGTCGGTGAGAGAGGTGAATCATCTCTCACTCCAGATGGGGTGTCGGAGGGCCGGGGCGGCTCAAAGAGTTGCGATGTACGAAACGAAACGAGTTACCGTTGACAACGTAAAGATCGCGTACTGGGACCACGGACACACCGGTGCGCCGGTTCTGCTCTACGTCCACGGCAACACCGGCGGGAAGCTCTGGTTTGAGTCGGTGATGGCCGTGGACGGCTACCGCACCATCGCTCCGGATCTTCCCAACTTCGGTGACTCCGACCGCCTGGATACGGCGGATATCGACCGGTACGCGTTCTATCTGGCACGCTTCCTTACCACCCTTGAGATCACAGACGCTGCGGTGGTCGGCCACTCTCTCGGCGGCGCCGTGGCGATCGCGCTTGCCGCTCAGTTTCCGACGCTGGTGAGTCGGCTTCTTCTTGTTGACTCGGCGCCGGTGGATGGGCTCCATACTCCGGAGGAGTACTATCCGGTGATTGAGCGCTACAAGGACGACCCGGCGCTGTTGAAAAACGCGCTCCGTTCGGTCACTCCAACTATGGAAGACGAGGCGTTCCTGGATCGCCTTACCGAGACCGCCATGCAGATGAATCCGATCGCCTTCGCCGGGAATCCGCGCGCTCTCGATCGGTTCGACTATCGCGACCGGGTGGGGGATGTCCGGATTATGGTCCTGGTGGTTCGCGGGGAATTGGACGGGCTCATCACCGAGGATATGGCCCGGGCCACCGCCGCCGCGTTTCCGAAGGGGGAGTTCCGATTTCTCCACGCGGTGGGCCACTCGGTGATGGTGGAGGACCCCGGTCGTTTCCGGGAGCTGGTACAGGAATTCGGTGCCCGGTAAAGAAAGTGTTTGACAGCTGGGGTGGTTCACCCCAGAATGAAATAGGTGAGAGATGATTCACCTGTCATTCCAATGAGGAGGTAGTGATGAAGAAATGTAGTTGGGTCCTTGCGGTACTCATGCTTCTCGTGGCCGGCATGCTGTTTGCCAGTGGTCAGCAGGAGGGAGAAGCCCCGATCAAGTTCGGTGGCGTCTGGCCTCTTGGAGACATCACCGGTGACCAGGCCAGCAAGGCAGCGCAGATCGCGATTGATGAAATCAACGCCAACGGCGGGCTTCTCGGTCGGCCGGTGGAGCTGGTTGTCATAGACAGTGAGTTCAGCCCTGATAAAGGCGCCGCCGCCATTGAGCGACTGGCCACGGTTGATAAGGTCGACTTTTTTGTGGGAGGTATGTCCAGCGGCGTACACCTCGGTCAGGTTCCGGCGCTCCGTCGGTACCAGAAGGTGACGATGTGGACCGGTGCGGCAAGCCACCTTGCCGAAGAGGCGATCGGCGAAAACCAGGACTGGTACTTTCATCTTCACCCGTGGGACTACAACCAGGGCGCCAGTTACGTGGAAGGGTGGAACGCGATCGCGGAACGGTATGCGGAGATCGATATCGAGCGCTGGTTCCTTGCGTATGAAGAGGGTGCGTTCGGGAGCGCCTCGTTTGATGCCACGGTAGAGCTCTTCTCGGACATGGAAATCGCAGGCGAGTCATTTCAGTCAGCCGCCGCCGGCGGTGGTGACTACACCGCAGTCCTGCAGCGAGCCAAGGAGTACGACCCGGACGTCTTTATCTGGGCCGGGTATGACGCCGACGCCCTGCCGATGATGGAACAGGCGCGGGCGATCGACTTTGCACCGCCCCTCTTTGTCGGTGCACCTCCAGGATGGCCCGCCGACTTTGGTGAATCCGACATGGCCAACGGTGTTACCCTGTACGGGTTGTGGGCTCCGGCGCTCAACGACGTCAGCGAGGTGAGTCAACAGTTCTACTCCGGCTACGTTGCGGCGTACGACGAGGAACCGGCTACCTACTTTGCGCCCCTTGGTTACACGTCGATTATGATTCTTGCCGAGGCTGTGGAGGCCGCCGGGACCACCGAGACAGAGGCGGTTATCGACGCGCTTCAGAACATCGCCTACGAGTCACCCCTCGGCGAGACGGTAAGCTTTTCCCCCTCCAGGATCATATCCAACCAGGGTATCCGCCAGCAGAAGATTCTGCAGTGGCAGGGTGGAAAACAGGAAGTCCTCTGGCCGTTCGAGTTCTCGACCGCGGAGCCTGAGTACCCCTTCCCCGGGTGGAACGACCGGTAACAACATCTGATGTAACGGCGGATTACGGCGATCCCCCACGAACCGGGGGACGCCACCGCCGTATTCTTTTTGGAGTCATGCAGACATGAACAAGTTTAACCGTCTTCAGGTTGCCGTCACGGTAGCCACCGGGATAGCCGTATTTCTGATCTTGCTCTGGCGACCGACCGTTGTGGTCTACGGTCTCCAGAGAGCCGGGCTGTACGCCTCCGTGGCGTTGCCGATGGCGCTGGTCCTCGGAATCGTGCATATCGTCAACCTCGGCCACGGCGAAATGATGATGGTCGCCGCCTACATCACCTACGCCCTGGCCCGGGCTATCGGTATCGATCCGCTGATCGCCCTTATTCCAACCGCGGGGGCGATGCTCATTCTCGGTGTCGTCATCTACAAGACGACGATCGCCCATACGGTGAAAGGGCCTGAGCTCAACCAGCTGATCCTCACGTTTGGCATTGCGATGGTACTTGGCCAGACGGTCAACCTCATTGCAACCTCGCAGCCGAGAAAAATCAGTGTTGGCTACGTCTCATCGTCGATGACGATCGGGGAGGTGAGCTTTGGTACCTATGACTTTGTATTTGTCGCTCTGGCGCTGGCTAGTCTCTTCGGGCTGCTCTGGTTCCTCAAAAAGACGCGTCTCGGCAAAGCCGCTACCGCAGTAGGGCAGAATCCACAGGGTGCCCGGATCGTCGGTATCGACGTCCAGGGAACCTATACGATCGTGTTCACGATCTCCGCGGTTTTGCTGGGTATCGTTGGATCCTTCTTTATGACCAAGTTTTCGATCTTTCCCACCGTCGGCGGGGCCTATACGATGCGCTCCTTTTCCCTGGTTGCGATGGCGGGGATCGGGAATTTACCGATGGTGGTGATAAGTGCCGTGATTCTCGGTATCGCCGAGGCGGCGATCCAGGCGATCCCCGGCGGCGGGAGCTGGGCGCCGCTCATGTTCTTCGGCCTTATCATATTCGCCATTCTGCTGCGATCCTTCCGGGAGTCCCACTCATGAGCGATCAACTGAAACGAGACGCCGGGCTCTCGCCCCGGCTGGTCCTGATAGTGGCGATCGCCGCCGGACTGGTCCTTGCAATTCTCCCTCTGCTGGCCGGCCCCTATCCGCAGACGGTGGCGCGAACGGTGCTTATCTATATGATGCTCTCCCTGAGCTGGGATATGCTGGTGCGAAGCGGCCAGCTCTCCTTTGGTATCGCCGGGTTTTTTGGTCTTGGTGGGTACGCGGCGGCAACCGGCGCGAAATTTCTGGGAATTCCACCGGTCTTGACCATTCTGTTTGCGGCGCTTGTCGTTGCGGTTATCGCGGTGGGTATCGGGGCGGTGGTGCTCCGCCTGCGGGGCATGTACTTCGCAATTGTGACCCTCGCTCTCGCCGAGATCTTCCGTGTCATAGCGCATAACTGGAAGTCCCTCACCGGCGGGCCAAACGGTATGCTTCTTCCGGAGGTCGCCTTTAACGGTAACTCCGTGGCGACCTACTTCATGATTCTCATTCTGGCGGCTCTGGTGATCGGTGCCTCCGAGTGGTTCCGTCACAGCAGGATTCACTACGCCATTACCGCCATTCGTAACAACGAAATCGTGGCGCAGTCGAGCGGCATAAGCATTTACAAATATCTGCTCATCGTGTTTGCCATAACCAGCGGCATCCAGGGTGCAGTCGGCGCCGGCTATTCCCAGCTGTTCGGTTTTGTGACTCCCGAGAGCACCTTTAACGTAAACTTCACGCTTATACCGTTGGCTATGACGCTCCTCGGCGGCATGTACGGTACCTGGGGACCTGTGGTTGGATCGATCCTCCTTGGCGTGCTTGGAGAGTACCTCAAGCTGGTGATCCCCTACGGCCATCTGGTTGTCTACGGCCTCATTATCGTATTTGTCCTGCTATTCATGCCCCAGGGGATTGTGGGACTGATAAAGGCGCGGACCCGCGCAGGAGGTGACCGATGACCGGCCTTGAAACGCGTAATCTCACCCGCCGGTTCGGCGGACTTACCGCGGTGGACAGCGTGGACTTCAGCCTCCGCCCCGGGGAGATCGTGGGGATCATCGGCCCCAACGGCGCCGGCAAAACGACGCTGATCAATCTCCTTGCCGGAATTTACCTGCCCACGGAGGGAGAGATTATCTTCAACGATGAGGACATCTCCACCGTTCCGGCGTACCGGCGCGCCGCTCTGGGAATCGGCAGGACGTTTCAGCTGATCCATCCTCTGGAAGACCTGACGCTTCTGGAAAACGTGATGACCGGCTTTCTCTTCGCCCGCAAGCACACGCTCCGGCGCGCCCGTGAGGAGGCCCGTACGCTGTGCCGATCCCTCGGCCTTACCGGCCTCGACCGTTCCACCGGTCAGCTCAACATTCTGGAAACCAAAAAGATGGAAATTGCAAAATCACTTGCCGGAGGCCCCTCAGTGGTTTTCCTTGACGAGGTGATGGCGGGCCTCAACAGTGACGAGACGTTGGACATTATCGGTACCGTCCGGGAGATCGCCCGAGAGCAGAACCTCGGTATCGGCGTGGTGGAACACGTTATGGGGGTGATTAAGGAGCTTACCGAGCGGGTTGTTGTCCTTGACGCGGGGGCGGTTATCGCCGCCGGGCCCTACTCGGAGGTCTCCAGGGATGAGCGGGTCATTTCCGCCTATCTGGGAGGAGGCGCGTAATGTTATCGATACAGAATGTGAAGAGCGGCTACGGCCGCATTACGGTCCTCCATGATTTGAGTCTTGAGGTGGACAACGGCGTAATCGGCCTCTTTGGGCCCAACGGCGCCGGCAAGACCACCCTGATTAATGCGATTTTAGGTATGAACCGGGTGGAAACGGGCACTATCACCTTTGAGGGACGGGAGATCCAGAACAGCCCCACCCACGAGATCGTTCGCGGCGGCATCGCCCTGGTGCCCCAGGAGCGGGAGCTGTTTCCGCTTATGACGGTGATGGAAAACCTGGTGGTCGGCGCCGAGCAGATCGTACACGCCCGGGAGCAGATAGCGGAAAGCCTGGAAGAGGTGTTCTCCCATTTCCCCATCCTCAAGGAGCGGGAAAAGCAGCTTGCCGGTACGATGAGCGGCGGGCAGCAGCGGATGCTGGCGGTGGGGCGCGCCCTCATGGCGCGGCCGCGCCTGCTGATTCTCGACGAGCCCTCTCTGGGTCTCCAGCCTTCCATCGTCCATGATCTCTTCACGGTTCTCAGCGAGATGACCGAGGGAGTCACGATTCTTCTGACCGAGCAGAACGTCCGGGAGAGCCTCAGAATCGTCGATCGCGGGTACGTCCTCGAAAACGGAAAGATCGTCCTCTCCGGCAGCGCCGAGGAACTGGCCCACAATCCGGAGATTGAGCGCTCCTACCTGGGGCTGTAGCGAGGAGCGGATGGAACGGAGAGACACACGAATGAAGGCAGGAATTATCGGGCTCGGAACCTACACCCCGGACACCCGGATGGACGCTGCGGAAATCGCAGAGCGCTCCGGCATTCCCGAGCATGTGATCCGGGAGAAGTTCGGCGTTCAGTCCAAACCGATTCCCGGCCCGGGGGACACCACCAGCGCGATGGCGATCGCCGCCTCCCGACGGGCAATCGAAATGGCCGGGATCGATCCTGCGGAGATCGATGTGGTTATTTACAACGGCGGACAGCACAAGGACTACCTGAACTGGCTTGCCGGTCTCAAGATCGCCCACGAGCTTGGCGCGGTAAACGCCTGGTCCTTCGACATGGAGGCGATGTGCGGTTCCATGATGGCCGGGATCGAAGTGGCGCGCTCCCTGATGGTGGCAAACGAGGAGTACCAGACCGTTCTCCTTGCAAGCGGCTACCGCAACGGCGACATGATCGACTTCACCGTGCCGGAAACCTCATTTATGTACGACCTCGGCGCCGGCGGAGCCGCCCTGCTGCTGCGGCGGGGGCACGAGGAGAACGAGATCCTCGGCACCGCGTTTCGGGGGGACGGATCGTTTGCCGAAGACTGCGTCGTGGAGGTGGGCGGAGCGTCCAAATGGCCGATGGAGCCGGAGGATGCCCAGCGGATGCACTTCGTCATCCGGGACGTGGAGAGCTTCAAGAAGAAGCTCGGTGAGCGCACCCTGCCGAACTTTTACCACGTCATTCGCGAGGCGCTGCGCAAATCGGGTCTCACCGAAACGGAGATCGACTACCTGGCGATTCTCCACTTCAAACGGAGCACCCACAACCTCGTCCTCGAGGAGCTTGGTCTTTCACCGGAGCAGACAACCTACCTGGATGAGTACGGCCATATCGGTCAAAACGACCAGATCATCTCCCTGGAGGAGGGATTACGGTCCGGCAAGATCACCGACGGCGATAACATCGTTATGGTTGGTGCCGGAATCGGCTTTGTCTGGGCCTGTGCGGTGGTCCGGTGGGGCCGCGGGAAAGAAACAACCTGACGAGGAGCAACGCATGAATTTGGAAGGAAAAGTCTGTCTGGTAACCGGTGGTGCCCGTGGCATCGGCCGGGCGATCGTTGAGGCATACGCTGCCGCCGGCGCCAGGGCGGTCTACGCGGGGGACCTCGCCTTTGACGGCTTTGATGAGGTGGAACGGCAGTACCCTGCGGTGAAACGAATTGACCTCAACGTCACCAACCGGGAGAGCTCCGAGGCGGCGGTCTCACGAATCGTGACCGACGAGGGCGGCCTCGACGTCCTGGTCAATAACGCCGGGATCACCCGGGACGGTCTTGTGCAGAAGATGAGCGACGACGACTGGGACGCGGTTATAAACGTCAATCTGAAGGGCGTTTTTGTGATGACCCGGGCGGTACTGCCGACGATGCTTGACGCGAACGCCGGGGTGGTTATCAGTATGTCCAGTGTCGTCGGACTCGACGGCAACATCGGTCAGTCCAACTACGCCGCCACCAAGGGCGGCGTGGTGTCGATGACCCGGACCTGGGCCAAAGAGTTTGCCCGCAAAGGGGCGCAAATACGCGTCAATGCGATCGCGCCCGGTTTCATCCGGACCCCCATGACCGAAACGGTCCCGCAAAAGGTGCTGGATCTGATGGTCTCCAAGACGCCGCTGGGGCGCATGGGAGAAGCGGCGGACATAGCAAATGCGGCCACCTTTCTTGCAAGCGACGCGGCGAGCTTTGTCACCGGGCAGGTGCTCAGGGTAGACGGCGGCCTGGTTTTCTGAAGGGGGAGGCGGTATGAGTAACTGGAGCGAGAGCTACAACAAAAAGGTACAGAGCGTGGATGAGGCGATGACCGCCCTGCCCAGGCGGGCGGCGGTAATCGTCGGGATGGCCTCCATGGAAACCCAGGGGTTTATGGGCGAGGTCCACCGCTTTGCCGACCACTTTGACCACCTGCGGGTGCTGTCCTGCCTCAACCTCAACTCCTACCGGTTCTGCGAGGACCCGCAGTACGAGGGAACCTTTGTCAACGAGAACTGGTTTTTTGGTCCCTCCAACCGCCACGCCGCCAAGGCGGGTTACAAGCTGGTGGAGTACATCCCGAACAACCTCCACCAGGCGGGAACGCGCAAGATTACCGCGCTGCAGGAGCAGGGTGTCCCGATTGTGTACTGGGGCCCGGCCACGCCGATGAGCGACCGTACCGGTTTTTTCAACCTGGGGCTTTCCAACGTGTACGAAAAGGAGGCGATCGAGGCGGCAGACGTGGTGGTCCTGGAGGTCAACAGAAACGTCCCGTGGATTCACGGCGACACCAACGTTCACCTGCAGGATGTGGATATGATCGTGGAACACACCACCCCCTTGCCGCAGATTCCCGACCTGGCACCGGGCGGGGTGGAACAGCAAATCGCCGAACACATCGCCGCCCTCGTTCCCGACGGGGCGACGCTGCAAATCGGTATCGGCGGGATCCCCAACGGTGTCGCGGCGCTGCTTGGCCACAAAAAGGACCTCGGCATCCATACCGAGATGTTCACCG